>CAYTBD010000482.1:0-1795 GCA_964435755.1 uncultured Rhodobacterales bacterium | reverse complement strand
GAACGGCTCCTCCTTCCACCGCGTTCTGTGGGACGACGCCGAGAAGGGTCACTCCGACACGCAACTCGTCGAGAACAAGAAGATCCGGCGCGTCGTGATGTGCTCGGGCAAGGTCTACTACGATCTTCTCGAGGAACGCGACGCCCGCGGCATTGACGACATCTATCTCCTGCGCGTCGAACAGTTCTACCCGTTCCCGGCTCTCTCGCTCGTCAAGGAACTCGAGCGCTTCCCGAATGCGGACTACGTCTGGTGCCAGGAAGAGCCGAAGAACCAGGGCGGCTGGACGTTCATGGAACCCAACATCGAGTGGGTTCTGACGCGCATCGGCGCAAAGAAGACACGACCGAGCTATGCCGGCCGGCCGGCGGCGGCCTCGCCCGCGACCGGCCTCGCATCCGCGCACAAGGCACAACAAGCGGCGCTCGTGAACGACGCGCTGACACTGAAAGGGATCTGAGATGAGCGTAGAAGTCCGCGTCCCCACGCTCGGGGAAAGCGTCAGCGAGGCGACCGTCGCCACCTGGTTCAAGAAGCCGGGCGACAGCGTGTCGGCCGACGAGATGCTCTGCGAACTCGAAACCGACAAGGTGACGGTCGAGGTCCCCTCGCCCGCCGCCGGTACGCTGGGAGAAATCGTCGCGGACGAGGGCGCGACCGTCGGGGTCGACGCGCTTCTCGCCACGATCGCGGAGGGTGGCGAAAAACCCGCCGCGAAGCCCGAAAAGAAGGCGCAGCCCAAGGCTGAACCGGCTGGCGCCTCCAAGCCTGCCGCGACCGGCGGTGGCGGATCGGGCATCGACGTCATGGTGCCGACGCTCGGCGAAAGCGTGACGGAGGCGACGGTGTCCACCTGGTTCAAGAAACCCGGCGACGCGGTGGAGCAGGACGAGATGCTGTGCGAGCTTGAAACCGACAAGGTGTCGGTCGAGGTTCCCGCACCGGCCTCCGGCGTCCTGACGGAGGTGATTGCGCAGGAAGGCGAAACCGTGCAGGCGGGCGGCAAGCTCGCCACCATGTCGACCGAGGGCGGCGCCCCCGCGACACCGGCGCCCGACGAGGCCGAAGCCGCCCCCGCGCCGGCCTCCGAGAGCGCGCAGAAGGACGTCGAGGACGCGCCGAGCGCGAAAAAGATGATGGCCGAGCACGGTCTCTCCGCCGATCAGGTGCAGGCTTCCGGCAAGGGCGGGCGGATCATGAAGGAGGACGTGCAGAAAGCCGTCGCCGCGGGCACGCAGGCTCCGAAATCCGCGCCCGCTCCCGAAGCGGCTCCGATCCCGCGCGGCCCCGTCGCCGCCGAGGACGCCGCCCGCGAGGAACGGGTGAAGATGACGCGCCTGCGCCAGACCATCGCCCGACGCCTCAAGGACGCGCAGAACACCGCCGCGATGCTGACCACCTACAACGAGGTGGACATGGGCGGCGTCATGGACCTCCGGAAGGAATACAAGGACCTGTTCGAGAAGAAGCACGGCGTGAAGCTGGGCTTCATGTCGTTCTTCACCAAGGCCTGCTGCCACGCGCTGAAGGAAGTGCCCGAGGTCAACGCCGAGATCGACGGGACGGATGTCGTCTACAAGAACTTCGTGCACATGGGCATCGCCGTCGGGACACCGACGGGCCTCGTCGTGCCCGTGGTCCGCGACGCCGACCAGATGTCCTTCGCCGCGATCGAAAAGAAGATCAACGAACTGGGCCTGCGCGCCCGCGACGGCAAGCTGTCGATGGCCGAGATGCAGGGCGGCACCTTCACCATCTCCAACGGCGGCGTCTACGGTTCGCTCATGTCCTCGCC
>CAYTBD010000481.1:0-2077 GCA_964435755.1 uncultured Rhodobacterales bacterium | reverse complement strand
TCTGCCGCTCTCGGGACGTCCGGCCCGGCGCCGGATCGCCGGCGAGCCAGACCTCCACGGCTCCGGCCGGAGGCTCGGGACTGAAGCCCGTGAAGTCGCGGGCCGCCCCGCCGACCGCTCCGGCGAGCCATGCGGCCCGCTCCGCATCGTCGGCATGGAAATACCGCACGTGGGTGGCGCTGATGCGGACGCCGACCGCTCCGGCGCTCGCGACTTCGACGCCGGCGGCGTCCAGCGCCGAGATGACGCTCTCCGCCCGGGCGTCGCCGCCACCGTCGGGAAAGAACACGGCCACGCGCAGCTCGGCGGTCTCGGCCGCCCGCTCGCCGCCGAGCGGCGGCGGCGGCATGCGCGCGACGGGCGCGTGGTCCCCGAAGAGGAGATCGTGCGGAGGAGGGGCGACGGGATCGACGCGGAACGAGGCCTCCATCACGGCGACCGGGGGCCGCGCGACCTCCGGACCGGTCGGCCGGAACGGGTCGGGCGCGGCGATTTCGGGAAGCGCCTCGAGCGCCGCGCGGTCCGGCGCCTGCCCGGCCGAGGCGGACGGATGCCGGATGGCGGTGACGTCGGCCGGGACCGGAGGCGGCGTCGCGGGGGCGACCGCATGCGCGCCCGCCGGGGACAGGCCGGACGGCCCGCCCACGGGGTCGGGCGCCGGTGCGGCCGGACGAGCGGGCGCGAACGCGGGCGCGGGCGCGACCGGGCCCGGCGGTGGCGGAGGACCATCGGGGACGGTCGCGACGAGCGATATCGCCTCGAGCGGCAAACCCGGAGCATCCGGCGCCGTGGTGAGGGCGACGACGGTCCCGTCGCGCAGCATGCCGACAGCCGCCAAGGCGGCGAGCGAAGCGCCGACGCAGGCAGCGACGGCGCGGACCGCGCGCCTGCGCGTGCGTCGCGTCTGGAGCAGGCGGGGCGGTGGCCGCGGGGTCGTCTGGACCGGGAGCGTGTCCCGGCGCGGCCTCGCGGCCCCGGTGAGGGTGAGATAGTCGTCGGTCTCCCACGGCCGGGTGGCGGGAAGCGGCCGCTTGGCATCCCGTCCCCGAAGCGCCTCGGCCCTGCGCACGCGCGCCCGCGCGAGCTGCGCCGGCCAGTCCGAGGCCACGAGCAGCTCGTCAACGCTCGGAAGACGATCGTCGGGCCGGGAGTTGGGTGATCTCGTCTCGGGCATGGCGCGCAGGGCGGAATGGCAACTTCGGACGGTCGTCGTCTCCATCCTACCCCGAAACGCACAGCGGTCGCCGAACGGTTCCCGCGATACGCGAATTCCCGCCTACATCAGGCGGTAATTCGGGCTCTCCCGCGTGATCTGCACGTCGTGGATGTCCCTCTCATTTCACTAATGTGCTCTTGTTTCATTGGCCAAATTTCACTCGGCCGCTTCAGCGCACATCAGTCGACCCTGCTCATTTCGAAAGCTGTGCTCCTCCAGCCGCTTGTAGGCCATCACCGGCCCGGTGCCCTCCCAATAGAGGAGCTTCAGCCGGTCCGCCCGCTTGGCGCGGAACACGGAGGCAGGTCCCGTGAAGGGCTCCTTGCGCAACTCGTTCTTCACCAGCGCCGCCAGCGCGGAGAGGTGCCGCCCGATCGCATGCGCCTCGTCGATGCTTTGAACGCGGCGGGAGAAACCGAGGAGGCCATCGCGACCGCTCAGCGCCTCCTCGCGGAGGATCCGCTCCAGGAGCATGTGCATCGGCGCCTGATCCGCGCCTATCACGGGCAGCGCCGTTACGACGCCGCGCTCAAGCAGTACGACCGGCTGTGCGACCTGCTTGCGCAGGAGCTCGGCATCACGCCCGAACCGCCGACGGTGGAGCTGATACGTGAAGTGCGGCGAGGCCAGCAGCGCCTGGTTCTTGCGGGCTCCGGCGAGGATGCCGGCGTCGCCGACATGTGCCGCGAAGGGCCCAAGGACCTTCAGGGTCAGGATGCCGTCTGCACGTGAATTCACTTTTTGCGCTGCCTTTGCGCCGACGCCCACGTCCGGCTCATGGCCAGAGGATACCGCTGATCCATCGCGCACCGCAAACAAAGGATCGGCTGCCATGTTCGACATCAATCCTGACGCGCATCG
>CAYTBD010000480.1:0-2082 GCA_964435755.1 uncultured Rhodobacterales bacterium | reverse complement strand
TGCGCCCCCAGCCACTTGTGCGGGTTGAAGACGATGCTGTCGGCGCCGTCGATGCCCGCCCAGAGGTCGCGGAACTCCGGGCAGATCATCGCCGACCCCGCCCAGGCGGCATCGACGTGGACGGGGAGGGCATGGCGCTTCGCGACCGCGATGCACTCGGCGATCCGGTCGGTCCCGCCGACGGAGGTGCCGCCGACGCAAAGGATCACGCCCGAGGGCACGAGGCCCGCCGCGCGGTCCTGCGCGATGGCGCGGTCGAGGGCGCCGGGCTCCATCGAGAGGCTGGCGTCGGTCGCGACCTTGACGAGGTTCGCCTGACCGATCCCGGCGATGCGCGCGGCCTTGTCGACCGAGGAATGGGTCTGGGCGGAGGCGTAGAGGCGCAGGCGGGGCAGGGCGGAGAGACCCTCCGCATTGCCCTGCCACTCGAGCGCCTGCTCGCGCATCGTCAGGACGGCGGACAAGGTGGCCGTCGTCGCGCTGTCGTGGATCGTGCCGGTGAAGTGGGGGGCGAGGCCGAGAGCGTCGCGCAGCCAGCGGACCATCACCTCCTCGATCTCGGTCGCGGCCGGCGAGGTCTGCCAGAGCATGCATTGCGCCGCGATGGCGTTGGCCAGCTGTTCGGCCAGCATCGAGGCGGGGGCGGCGTTCGCGGGGAAATAGGCGAAAAAGCGCGGGTGCTGCCAGTGGGTCATGGCATCCGGCACGATCCGCTCGAAATCGGCGAAGATCGTCTCCATCGGTTCGGGCGCTTCGGGCGGCGCGTCGGGCAGCTCTGCGGCGGTCGCGCCGGGCGTCGTCTGCGCCCGGACGGGCCGGTCGCGGAGCGTGGCGTGGTAGTCGTGCGCCCAGTCGGCGGCACGCTTCGACCAGTGGCGGAGATCGTCGTGGTTCATGGAGGCGATGAAGCACGGGGCGGGCCGCGAGGCAAGCGCTTGAGCCGTGGCCTCTCCCGCCTTAGCCTTTCGTCATGAAGGATCTCTCCGAGACCCCGCCCGACGCCGTTCTGCTGTCCGCGCTTTCCGAAGGCGTCGACGAGGGCGCGCTCAGCCGGGGCGTGCACCTGTCGGCGGGGCTGATCGCGCAGGCGATGGGGCTTCAGGGCCGGGACCAGACCTCCGGCGGGACGACGACGTAGGCGCCGGGGCGGGTGACGAGGTCGTCCCGCGAGCGCGTCGCTTCGGCATAGACGGCCCCGCAGAGCGCCCCGAGCGCGAGGGCCGGGGGCGCGGCGGCGCCTGCGATGGTCGCGACGTTGGCGCAGGCGGCGAAGGTCGAGCCGGTCTCGACGGAGCGGTTGGCGCGGTCGGGCGTCATGCCGCTGCCCACGAGCGCCTGCTTGACCGCGTATTTCGCGGCGAGGCCGACGACCGGCGCGGCCGGGCCGGACCACGCGAGGAGCGGGTTCGCTTCCACGATGCCGGGCCGGGAAAGGCCGACCGCGGTCGTCGCGCTGTCTGCGAAATCGGGCGCGGCGAGGCGGGGTTCGGCGTTCCGGCTCGCGGGCGGATCGGCTGCGCACCCCGCAAGAGCCATGACGGCAAGACACACGGCAAGACACACGGCAACGAACGACGGACGGCCCATGACACACTCCACACAGTTCCCAAGACGGTCACCCCTGACCGGTGGGAGGATTGTGGAGGCAAGCCGTTAAGATGCCCTTTCGGTTCCCTGCCGGCGCGTCAGCCGGACAGGGCGCTGTTGAGGTTCTCGTCGATCTTCTCGAGAAATCCCTCGGTCGTGAGCCAGCTCTGGTCGGGGCCCACGAGGAGCGCGAGATCCTTGGTCATCCAGCCGGATTCCACGGTGTCGACGACCACCTTCTCCAGCGTGCTCGCGAAGGTCATCAGCGCCGCATTGCCGTCGAGCTTGGCGCGGTGCTTGAGCCCGCCGGTCCAGGCGAAGATCGAGGCGATGGAGTTGGTCGAGGTCTTCTCGCCCTTCTGGTGCTGGCGGAAATGGCGGGTGACGGTGCCGTGGGCCGCTTCGGATTCCACGATCTTGCCGTCGGGCGTCATCAGGACCGAGGTCATAAGCCCGAGCGAGCCGTAGCCCTGCGCCACTGTGTCGGACTGCACG
>CAYTBD010000479.1:0-2087 GCA_964435755.1 uncultured Rhodobacterales bacterium | reverse complement strand
GCAAGCTCGCGATGGCCGGCGGCGGCGCGGCTCAGGACGAAAAACCGGACGATATCAACGGCATCTCCTTCGTCGCTCAAGTGCTCCGGGGTGTGGCGGGAAAAGACCTCCCCGCGCTGATCGACGAACACAAGGCGCGGCTCGGCTCGGGCGCGATCCTGCTGATCGCGGAGGCTGACGGCAAGGCGGCGGTGGCGGCGGGGGTGACCGATGACATGACCTCCAGGGTCTCCGCGGTCGATCTCGTGAGAGCGGCGGTCGGTCCGCTCGGCGGAAAGGGCGGGGGCGGGCGCGCCGACCTCGCGCAGGGGGGCGGCAAGGACGCCGCGAACGCCGAGGCGGCCATCGCCGAGGCCCGAAAGGTGCTGGGAGGCTGATATGGGCGCACTCTGGATCGCGCATGTGAAGGTGATCGACGAGGAGGCGTACGGCAAGTACGCGAAGATCGCGACCGAGGCGATCGCGGCGCACGGCGGGGTATTCCTCGCCCGTGGCGGGCGATACGTGCAGCTCGAAGGGACCGACCGCCCCCGGAACGTCGTGGCGCGCTTTCCCAGCCTCGAGGACGCGGTCGCCTGCTACCACTCGCCCCGCTACCAGGAGGCGCTGTCATTCGCGAAAGGCGCAAGCGAGCGCGACGTGATGGTGGTGGAGGAAGTCGGGGACTGAGCGTCCCCTTCATCTTGCTTCGACTGTAAATCGTGCCGCAGGCGCGTGGTGTATCCAGCGCCGCGGGCGCGTGGCGGATCCAGCGCCGCAGGACCGTCCGCCGTCAGACCACGACGCCCGCGCCCTCGGACGAGAGCCCGCAGGTCTGGCGGAAGACGTCGAACATCTCGCGCCCGCAGCCCCAGCGGTTGCCGTCGAGGTCCGCCGTCGCGGCCTCGCGGAGATCGAAGCCGTCTTCGAGCACCTCGATCGTGCCCGCGACCGCGTCGACCCGCACCAGATCGCCGTCGCGCACCTTCGCGATCGGGCCGCCGTCCGCCGCTTCGGGCGAGATGTGGATCGCCGAAGGCACCTTCCCCGATGCCCCCGACATCCGCCCGTCCGTCACGAGCGCGACCTTGAGCCCCCGGTCGAGCAGCACCGCGAGGGTCGGCGTCAGGGAGTGCAGTTCCGGCATTCCGTTCGCCTTCGGTCCCTGGAAGCGCACGATGACGATGGTATCCTCCTTCAGGTCGCCCGCCCGGAACGCGCGCTTCACGTCCTCCTGGTCGTGGAACACCCGCGCACGGGCCTCGATGACCTGATGCTCCGGCTTCACCGCCGATACCTTCATCACGCCCACCCCGAGGTTGCCCGCGAGCTTCCGCAGCCCGCCCGAGGGCTGGAACGGATCGCGCGCCGGGCGGAGGATCCTGTCGTTCTGGCTCTCGCCCGCACCATCCTCCCAGACGAGCCCGCCGTCCTTGAGCCGGGGCTCCCGGGTGTAGAGCGCCAGCCCGTTGCCCGCCACGGTCGTCGTGTCGGGATGCAGGAGGCCCGCATCGAGAAGCTCGCCGATCATGTAGCCGAGGCCGCCCGCCGCATGGAAATGGTTCACGTCGGCGAGCCCGTTGGGATAGACCTTCGCCATCAGCGGCGTCGCGGCCGATATCTCGGCGAAGTCCTCGATGTCGAGGATGACGCCCGCCGCCCGCGCCATCGCGGGCAGGTGCAGGACGAGGTTCGTCGAGCCGCCCGTCGCCATCAGCCCGACGATCCCGTTCACGAAGGCCTTCTCGTCCAGGATCCGGGCGACCGGCCGATAGTCGTTTCCGAGCGCCGTGATCTCCAGCGCCCGCGCGGCCCCCGCCTCCGTGAGGGCATCGCGCAGCGGCGTGCCAGGGTTCACGAAGGACGCGCCCGGCAGGTGCAGCCCCATGAACTCCATCAGCATCTGGTTGGTGTTCGCGGTGCCGTAGAAGGTGCAGGTGCCCGGCCCGTGGTACGAGGCCATCTCGGCCTTCATCAGCGTCTCGCGGCCGATCTCGCCGGACGCGAATTTCTGCCGGACGAGCGACTTCTCGTCGTTGGGCAGTCCGCTGGTCATCGGTCCGGCGGGCAGGAAGACCGAGGGGATGTAGCCGAAGGTCGCCGCCGCG
>CAYTBD010000478.1:0-2087 GCA_964435755.1 uncultured Rhodobacterales bacterium | reverse complement strand
GGGCAGGTAGATAAGCGAGGCATGGAGGTAGTCCACCTGCTTGTTGCCGGTGATAGCCGGAGGGTCGGCCGGGGGCGTCCGGCGCGCGGCGGCATCGCTGGCGCCCGGAAGACCGCGGACACAGCCACTGCAGCCGCCCTGCGGTGCGTCAAGGTGCCGTCGTGGCGTGACCTGAAAGGCGCCGTGCTCGCTGCAGACGACGGTCACCTTCGTGTGGGCGTTCTGGTACGCGACCTCGGCGTAGTCGAAGCGGTCGCCGTACAGGTGCCGCGATTTCGAGATCCAGTTCGCCGCGCGGGTCTCGAGGCTAGGCTTCGGCATGTCAGGCCTCGTCGATGTCGGCGAGCTCGCCGCCGGAGGAGGGCGCCATGCCGAGGGCGCGGTGGAGCGGCCAGCCATGCTCGAGGCGGCGGCGCAGGCGGCGCTGGTCGAGCCCGTATTCCTTCGCGATCCGGTAGGTGTCCAGACGCCGCCCGTCCGGCACGATGTAGCGGCCTCCCCCGGCGCGCTCGGTCGCCGGGTAGGCCGCGTTCTTCGCCGCGTCGGCCTCGAAGGCCTCCACGCCGCCGTGCTCGTCCTCGAGGAACTCGCGGATGTCCACCGTGGCCTTGATGGTCTCGTCCGGCCGGGGGTAGTCCACGGTGACCGTGCCTGCGACGGGGTCTACGGAGCGGACCCGGAGCTTGTGGCCGTGCTTCGCGCGGGAGGCGCGGGTGACGGCCGTCTCGAGGGCGTCCCGGGCGTCCTGCTCGAGGCGCCGGGTGTCGGCGACGCGGCGCGCTGCGTCCTTGCCTCGGGGGTATCCCGCCACTGCGTCGGCGCGGGCGTTCTGCTCCGCGGTCTCCCGGGCGGCGATGGCGTCGAGGGCGTCGTTCACGAGCGACGCGATCTGTCTGGTCGTGGGAGTGGTCATGCTGGTTCCTTTCTGCGTTGGGCTGGGGCGCCCTCGGAGATCTCCGAGAGCAAGCGTTCGACCGGGATGACCACGTTGTCGCGGCTCCCGTCTTCGCGCTGCGTGGCGACGGCGAGCGTGCCGGTGTCCGGGGAGGTGTACGTCACCGAGATGCCGTGCTTGCGAGCGATCCGGACCGCGTCCTCGGTCGCAGCCTCGAGGAGGGAGCGGGCCCGCGCCTCGCGGAGACGGGCCTGCCGCAGCCTGCGGTCGAGGCGGAGGCGCTCGAGATGCGTCGTGCCCTCGGCCCGGGCGTCGCGCTGCGCGGTCTCCCGGTGGGCGACGGCGGCACGCAGCTTCGAGCGTAGCGCCTCGATGTCGCGGATCGTCGGAGTGGTCATGCCGTCCTCCGCGTGGTGCTGAAGGTCGGACCCTCGGAGAGCGCCGGAGAGCCTCCGTGAGCGGCATCTCGGTTCTCGGGGGTGTCGGGTGCCGGGGAGGCGCTATCGCCCGTGTGTGAGCCGCTCTCGGCCGTGTCGGGGGTCGCGGCGTGGTAGTCGCGGTAGTCGCGGGCCCAAGCGGCGCGCTCCTCGGCGTCCGCCAGCACCTCGTAGTTCTGGTGCTCGAGGTCGCCCCAGTCGTAGAAGCGCGTCGGGTACAGGGCGCCGGGGTGGCCGTCGGGATCCCGGGGCCAGTCGCCGGTGTCGAGCAGGTGGACGATGTCGATGAGCGCGATGAGCTCCCCGCCGACGTAAGCCATCGGCCTGCCGCCGGGGGACGCCTGCGACACCTTGACGGGCTTGTCGCGCTCGCGGCCTGCGAGCTCGCTGTCCGCCCAGCGCAGGGGCTTGGGCGACGTCCGATCTAGGATCAAGGCGCGGCGGAGCTCGGCGCCGAAGTTGAGCGTGCGGGGGTCGTGTCTGCGGTCTCGTGGTGCCATGGATCTCTCCCTCGTGTGGCGTGTCTGAGACCGTTCTGGGGGTGCCGAGGGGGCCGGTCAAGTCCTATCTACAGAACGTCACCCAACTGATATATCTTTGGATAACAACGGGATAAAAAAGTTTCTGGAGCGATCGTAGCGGAGTGGTACCAGACCGGTCTCTGGGGCGGTGCTGCGCCGACCACGCGGTCAGGAAAGGCGGGGCGCCGGGTGATCTCCGATCTCGAGCGTCGATCTCCGATCTCGGAGGGTCGG
>CAYTBD010000477.1:0-2088 GCA_964435755.1 uncultured Rhodobacterales bacterium | reverse complement strand
GCGTGGTTGCCGGTGGCGGTGACGATGTGTTCGGCGGTGATCGTCGCCTGCTCGTCGGAAGGCACGAGGTTCCCGCCCTTCTCGACCATCTTCGTGACCGTGACGCGCCAGTCCGTGCCGGTCCATTCGTAGCCGTCGGCCTGCCACTTGCGCTCGATCGTGCAGCCGTGCTGCCGGGCACCCTTGGCCATCGCCTGCGTCACGTCGGCCGGGTTTATGTAGCCGTCCGTCGGGTGGTAGATCGCGCCGTGCAGGTCGTCTGTGCGCACCAGCGGCCAGCGCTCCCTGATCTGGTCCGGCGTCATCCATTCGTAGGGGATGCCCACCGTCTCGGCTGTCGCGGCATAGAGCATGTATTCGTCCATCCGCTCCTGCGTCTGGGCCATGCGCAGGTTGCCGACGACGTAGAAGCCCGGGTTGAGGCCGGTTTCCGCCTCGAGCGTCTTGTAGAACTTCACGGAGTAATCGTGGATGTGGGAGGTCGCGTAGCTCATGTTGAAGAGCGGCAGGAGGCCTGCGGCGTGCCAGGTGGAGCCGGAGGTCAGCTCGTCGCGTTCGAGCAGCATCGTGTCCCAGCCCGCTTTCGCCAGATGATAGGCGATGCCGGTTCCGACGGCGCCGCCGCCGATGACGAGTGCCCTGACATGCGTTTTCACGGCGCGAAACTCCCTCTTGATGGCCCAGTCCCCGCATAGGACGGGCGCGACGGGAAATCGCGGCGGAGTCGACGCAAATCGGCGGGAAAACGACTCTCAGGCGGTGTAGAGCAGGTCGAGCACGCGCGCGGCCCGGACGGCGTCCTCTGGCGCGACGAGACCGTCCCTCCCGCCACCGGCAAGGCTGCGCAGGAACGGGCGCGACCCCTCGCCCGCGTCGAGCACGGAAAGCTCGCTGGACCATGATGGCCGATCCGCTCCGCGAGGTGTGATCGCCGCCCTGCCGTCGCGAACGCACAGGTGCCCGCCTGTTCCGACGACGTCGATCTCGAGACGCATCGCCGCATCGGTCCAGCCGGCTTCGATGACGGCGGTCGCGCCGCTCTCGAACGACAGGCAGCCGATGCCGTGGTCGTCGAGAGCGAAGCCGCAGGCGTGTCCGAGCACAGCGTGCGCCGTGGCCACATCCCCGAGCATCCAGAGTGCGAGGTCGATCATGTGGATGCCCTCGTCGCCGAACCCGCCATAGAGTGCCGCCCCGGGGTCGGTCATCCAGCCCGACAGGTCGAGCCAGTCCGCGAAGGCGCCGTCATGGGCGAAGTGGAACCGTGCGGAGACCGGCCGGCCGATCCCACCATCGCGGAGGCGGGCCCGCGCCCCGGCGATGGCCGCGTTTGTCCGCAGGAAAAAACCGGTGTCGAGCGTCAGGCCGAGTGACCGGGCACGGCGGGCAACCCGGCACGCCTCTGCCACAGGGGCGAGCGGCTTTTCGACGAAGACCGGAAGCCCGAGGCCCAGCGCGTGGAGAACGAGCGCCGCGTGACGGGCGGTTTCGGAGAAGACGACGCAGGCGGAGGCGCCACAGTCGGTTTCGGGCAGATCGGTCAGGACGGCGGCGGCGCTATCGCAGGCTGCGTCCTCTGCCCGGGACCGGTCGTGATCCCATACGGCGGCGATCCGCCAGCCCTCCTCGGCCGCCACTCGGAGGTGGTCGGGGGTGTGGACGTGCGCCGCGCCGAGGACCAGAAGCGAAGGAGGCTGCATGCGAAGCGAACTCCGCCTCGGACGGCCTGTTCCCGGAGTGGCGCCGCAGAGACACCGCCACGCGGGAACGGGTCACGCAGGGCTCGTCAACCGAGCGAGAGTCTCGAGCAGGGCGTCGTCGGCGAACGGCTTGCTGAGGTATGTCGCCCCCGCGAAGCGCTCCGGCAGGATCGAGGCGGCATCGTAGCCGGTCAGGAAGACGAAGGGCGTTCCCGTCTCTCGCAGGCGGTCGGCGATCGGGAAGCTGTCCTCCTTGCCGAGGTTGATGTCGAGAACACCCACGTCGATCGCGTCTTTCTCGATCATGTTCAGGGCGCCAGCGACCCGCCCTGTCGGACCGAGCACCTCGAATCCCTCGTCTTCGAGCACACGGGCGACATCGAGCGCG
>CAYTBD010000476.1:0-2093 GCA_964435755.1 uncultured Rhodobacterales bacterium | reverse complement strand
CACCGTCTCGTCGGCATGATCGTAGAGCACCCGCACCAGAGCGATCGCGTCCGCGCCAACGGGCAGCGGCGTGTCGCGGAAGCTCCCCGCGACGATCCCGACTCGCCCGGCGAGGCCGGCGCGCCGGAAGCGCTCCTCGGCCGCGGGGACGACCTCGGGAAGATCGAAAAGCGTGCCCTCGAGATCGGGATGGGCGGCCGCCACGGCGGCAAGAAACGCCCCTGCCCCGCCTCCGACGTCCATCAGCGTCTTCACCCCGTCGAACCGCACGGCGCGAAGCGTCTCCTCGGCGACGAGGTCCTGGCTGTCCGCCATCAGGTCGGAATACCGCCGCGCGACATCGGGCTCGATCTCCGCGGCCTGGCCGAAGACGTAGGGCCAGAACCGGGCGAGCTCGGCATCCGACCCGTCGCGAAAGAACGCGGCGGGGTCCTCGAGATCGCGGTAGAACGCGCGATGGTGAAGAATCATCGCCTCGAGCCCGGGCACGCCGAGGATCGCCGCGCCCTTGCGGGAGATCGCGTAGGTGCCGGTCCGCTTCAGCGTCATCAGGCCGAGCGCCGCGCCCGCCCGCAGCAGAACCTCCGCGCGACGCGCCTCCAGTCCCGTCCGCGCCGCGACGGTCCGGGCCGACAGCGGCGCCTCGAGAAGCATGTGGAGAACGCCGAACTCGACCAGCGCATGAAGCACCTGGCTGTGGACGAAGCCCGCGACCAGGTCGAAGATCTCCTCGCCCTCCCGCCGGGCGATGCCCCGCGTGAGCGGAAACCGGCTCGCCCAGCTCTGGAAGCGGCGCGTGGAGACGAGGCGCATCAGCCGGGCGGACAGGCCCCGTCGCGCCCGTGCCGGCGCCGGTCCGGTCTCTATCCCTGCGTCATTCACCCGGCACGGTCCGCCGCGCGGGCGTCATCGGCGTCAGCTTCTCGGCCGTCTTGTGGACCATCCCGGCCAGCATCGCCTCGCCCGGGCAGGAGGGGATCGAGGCGATGGCTCCGGCCAGGATGTCCTTGAGCCGTCCGATCGCGCCCTCGACGCCGAACTCGGACACCGCGTTCGGCCGCTGGTGCAGGTCGTCCTGTCCCGCGGGCTTGCCGAGCGTCGCCTCGTCGCAGAGCGCGTCGCGCAGGTCGTCGGCCACCTGGAACGCTTCGCCGATCCGGGCGCCGAGCTCTTCCCACGGCTCCGCGTCCTGCCCCGCCGCGACGGCGCCCATCTGCGTCGCCGCGATGAAGAGCGCCCCGGTCTTGGCCCGGTGATAGGCGGAGAGATCGACCGTCGCCTCGCTTTCCCATCCCTGCCCCGCGCAGATGCCTCCCGGTGCGCCGGCTGAGGATCAGGGACAGCTGCAGGGCGCGCATCGGATCCTCCGCGCCCGCCCGCGCCAGAACCTCGAACGCCAGGACGATGAGACTGTCTCCCGTCAGAAGCGCGAGCGGCTCGGAGTAGGCGCGGTGCACCGACGGCTTTCCGCGGCGGACCTCCGCGTCGTCGAAACAGGGCATGTCGTCATGGACGAGGCTCGCGCAGTGGATGAGCTCCAGCGCCGCGGCCGCCGCGTCCGCGACCTGGGGCCTGTCGTCCCCGCAGGCCGTGGCGACGGACAGAAGAATGGTGGGCCGGATCCGCGCGCCGCCGGGCGTCACCGCATAGGTCAGGGCCGAGGCGAGCCTCGGCGGCGCGCCGCGCCCCTGCCCGATCGCGATCGCTCGTCCCATCGCCGCTTCGATCCGTCGCTCGAGTGCCATGCTCTGCTCCTTGTCCACGCGGGTGTGTAAACTTATATTTACACGCGAGTGTAAATCATAGTGGACATATGGCAACCGCGAGTCAACAATTCCGGCGATGAAGACCCCTGAAGACAGGATCGTCGTGATCGGCGCGGGCATGGGCGGACTGGCGGCGGCGATCCGCCTGTCGGCCGCGGGCTTCGACGTGACCGTGGTCGAGGCGCACGCCGCCCCGGGCGGCAAGATGCGCACCGTCGGCAGCGCCGCCGGCCCGGTCGACGCCGGACCCACCGTGATGACGATGCGGCACGTCTTTGAAGAGCTGTTCGAGAGCGCGGGCGCCTCGCTCGACGCCTGGGTGACGCT
>CAYTBD010000475.1:1798-2094 GCA_964435755.1 uncultured Rhodobacterales bacterium | reverse complement strand
GACAGGGATCTGAACGGTTCCTATGTCAAGCAGAGGGAAAATTCGATAGGAAAGGGGGAACCACGTGATCGGCTTGATGAGCTCGAGAAGCGCCGAGGGTTCGGGCAGCCGACGGGTCTGTACAGCGTCTGCAACAGTCATGTTGTCAAGTTAGCTTGACACTCTGAGTCGGGCAAGTGTTCAGTTCGCTTTACAGCCGGACAATTGGCCGCTCAGAGCAGAGGCGCCAGCAGTCTCGCCATCGGAGCGAGGCCGCGCAGCCAGATCCCTTGTTCGGCCAGCGACGTCTCGAGCCG
>CAYTBD010000475.1:0-1788 GCA_964435755.1 uncultured Rhodobacterales bacterium | reverse complement strand
GTGCGACCGCTCGAAATCCTTCCGCAGCACCGCCTCGACCTCGCCCGCCACCCTCTCGTCTGCGACGACGACGGTGGTCTCGAAGTTCAGCAGACACGACCGGATATCGAGGTTGAAGGTGCCAACCGACACGATGTCGTCGTCGACCAGGGCGACCTTCTGGTGCATGAACTCGCCCTCGTAGCGCCAGATCCGGCAGCCCGCGGCATGCACCTCGTCGAAGAAGGCGAAGGCCGCGAGCCATGGCGTCCATCTGTCGGGGACCTCCGGCGTCAGGATCCGCACGTCCACCCCGCGCAATCCTGCGAGCTTCAACGCGGCCAGCACGCTCTGCTCGGGCGCGAAATACGGCGTCGCGATCCAGAGCCGCCTGCGCGCGGTATTCGCGAGGGCCGCGAAATAGAGCGCGCCGCTGTCGTGCGGATCGGTCGGACTCGAGCCAAGCACGAGCCCGTTCATGTCGGCCGGGTCGGGATCGCTCTCCCAGAGAAGCGAGTCCTCCAGCCGCTCCCCCGATACCCAGAACCAGTCCTGCACGACCTGCGCCTGAAGCTGGTCCACGAGCGGGCCGCGCACCTCGATCTGGGTGTCGCGCCAGTCCCGGAGATATTCGTTTCCAACGTTCAACCCGCCGGTGAAGGCGAGGTCGCCGTCGATCACGACGATTTTCCGGTGGTTGCGGAAATTGAGACCGAACCGGCCGAGCGGCCGCGCCGGGCCGCGCTGGACCCGCGTCTCGATGCCCGCCGCGTTCAGCCGCCGCAGATAGCGCCGCGACAGAAAGAGCGATCCGAAGGCGTCGTAGAGGACGCGGACCTTCACTCCCCGTCCGGCCGCGTGGAGCAGCGCCTGAGCGAGCCGCTCTCCGATCTCGTCGCTGCGGATCGTGTAGAACTGGACCAGCGCGTAATGCTCCGCCTCCTCGATGGCGCGGAACATCCTGTCGAAGGCCTCCGCCGCATCCGTGATCAGCTCGACGCCGGCGCCGCGGGTCAGGGGGTGGGAGGAGACCGCGGCAAGCTGCGCAAGCCGCTCGGCCCGCGCGGGATCGGGCGCCATCGCCGCCGCGGACCCGTCCGGGATGCGCGCATCCGCCTCGCGCCGCGCCTCGGCGTAGGACTGCACGCGCGCATAGCCGAAAAGGAGATAGAGCGGCACGCCGAGCCAGGGCACGGCGAAGAGAAACACCGTCCAGCCGACCGCGCCCTGCGGGGTACGGGCGCGCCGGATCGCCTGAAATGCCGTGACAGCCGCCGCGATGTAGACCAGCGCCCCAAGGGCCGGGAACGACCAGTGCCAGAACATCGCGTTTTCTCCGGGTTCTCTCTGCCCCCGCAACTCGACGCGGGTCGGTCAGTCAGAGTCCCTGCTCAGGAGCCCGTATTTCCGGAGCTTCACGTAAAGGCTTTGCCGGCTGAGGCCAAGCATCTCGGCCGCGGCGACCCGGTTGTTGTTCGTCAGTTCCACCGCCGTCTCGATGCACATCTTCTCCACGACATCGGTCGTTTCGCTCACGATGTCCTTAAGCGTTGCGGAGCCGACGAGTTCCATCACGCTCTTGACGCCCTCGTCGGTCACGGTCGCCCCGGACTTGCGGACCGTCTCGGCCCGGCTCGCGTCACGGATCACGAAGACGATCGACGGTTTCGCCCGATCGTCGAGATAGGTCGCGGAGACCTCCACCGGAACCTGGCTGCCGAATTCGGATTCGATCTTCGTCGCGTAGAGACGCATGTGTCCCGTCCGCGCCGCGTTGTCGATCAGCACCTTCGTGTCGACGACACCGCG
>CAYTBD010000474.1:0-2094 GCA_964435755.1 uncultured Rhodobacterales bacterium | reverse complement strand
GAACGGCTGGCGCAGACCGAACCCCATGGCGCGATCTGGGCCAACCAGTTCGACAATGTCGCCAACCGGCAGGCGCATGTCGAGACGACGGGCCCCGAGATCTGGCGGCAGACGGACGGCAAGGTCGACGGCTTCATCTGCGCCATCGGCACCGGCGGGACGATCGCCGGTGTCGCCATGGTGCTGCAGCCCAAGGGCGTGAAGATCGGTCTCGCCGACCCGGAGGGATCGGGCATGTACAAGATCTACACCGGGCGCGAGGCTGGCGGCGATTCCATCACCGAGGGGATCGGGCAGGGCCGGGTGACGGAAAACCTCGAGGGGTTCGCCCCCGATCTCGCCTACAAGATCCCCGACAGCGAGGCGCTGCCCGTCGTCTTCGATCTTCTGGCCGAGGAAGGTCTCTGCCTCGGCGGGTCGTCGGGCATCAACGTCGCGGGGGCGATGCGGATGGCGCGCGAGATGGGGCCGGGCCACACGATCGTGACGATCCTCTGCGACTACGGCACGCGCTACCAGTCCAAGCTCTTCAATCCGGACTTCCTGAGATCGAAGGACCTGCCCGTGCCGGACTGGCTCGACCGTCCGGGGCGCGAGCTTCCCGTCGTCTTCGAGGAATGACCCGGCTCCTTGCCATCCTCGGCCTTGTCGTCTGCGTCGCGCTCTCGGGAGCGGCCGCCGCGCAGGACGCGCCGCCGCCGATCGACTACGACGCCTTCGAGAGGATCGCGAACGTCGCGGAGACGCTCGTCGAGGATCCGACCGTTTCGGATGCACGTCTCGAGGAGATCCGCGAGCAGCTGTCGGAGCAGCGTGCGCGGCTTCTGGCGGCGCAGGATGTGAACGAGACGGCGATCACGCGGCTGCAGGCGCAGATCGAGGCGCTCGGTCCGCCGCCGGAGGAAGGGCAGGAGGAGCCGGCGGCGATCGCGGAGCGGCGCGAGGAGCTCAACAGGGAGCTTTCCGTGGCGCAGGTGCCGCGCGTGACGGCGACCGAGGCCTACAACCGCGCCGACAGCCTCATCGGCGAGATCGACATGGTGCTGCGGGCGCGGCAGAACGAGCAGCTGCTGGAGCGCGCGCCGAGCCCGCTCGTTCCGTCGCACTGGCTCGACGCGGCGGAAGCGCTTGCCGGCGTGGCGGCGGGTGTCCGCGGCGAGATCGCGCAGGCCTTCGAGGACGACGTCCGGAGGGCGACGCTCCGCGACGGGGCGCCCGTCACGATCGGCCTCGCCGCCGCCGGTCTGCTTCTGATCCTGCGCGGCCGGACATGGGCCGGGCGGCTCGCCGGCCTCGTCCACCGCCGACAGGCGCGCAGCACGGTGGTGTTCCTGGCCTCCTTCGGCCAGGTCCTGCTGCCGATCGTCGGCGCCGCGATGCTCGTCGCGGCAGCGATTTCGACGGGCGTGACCGGGCAGATGGGCACGATGCTCCTGCTGGCGCTCATCGCGTTCCTGACCACCACGTTCATGGCGCTCTGGCTCGGCGGACGCCTGTTCCCGCCGGACCCCGCGGATGTCGCGACGCTCGACCTCAGCGCCGCGGATCGCGCGGTGGCGCGGCGGACGGCGGTCGGGATCGGGATCATGGTCGGGGTGGGCGGCGTGCTCGACGTGTTGTCGGGCTTCGACGAGTTCAGCCCGGCGGCGGACGGCGTGCTTCTGCTGCCGTTCTATCTGATCCTCGGCGTGTTGTTCTGGAGGTTCGGCAAGCTGCTCGTCGCGGCGCGCGACAGCGCGCGGGAAGCCGACGAAGCCAGTTTCGCGAGCCGGACCGTCGGCCTCTTGGGACGTGCGTTGCTGGCCGTGGCCGTGGCCGGCCCGATCCTCGCGGTCGCGGGCTATCAGAACGCGGCCCACGACCTGATGGTCCCCGCGGCCCTGACGCTGGGCGTCATGGCCTTCCTCCTCGCGCTGCAGGTGCCCATCCGCGACCTCTACGCGCTGATTTCGCGCACGCCGGTGGAGGAGACAGGCAAGGCGCTGATCCCGGTGCTGGTGAACTTTGCGCTGGCGCTGCTCGCGCTGCCGGTGCTCGCGCTGATCTGGGGGATGCGCCCGGCCGAACTGAGCGAGGTCTATGCCCGCTTCTCGG
>CAYTBD010000473.1:0-2098 GCA_964435755.1 uncultured Rhodobacterales bacterium | reverse complement strand
GCATCTGCCCGCAGGACCGGCTGTGCGAAGGCAACTGCGTGATCGAGCAGTCGGGTCACGGCACCGTCACCATCGGGTCGGTCGAGAAGTTCCTGACCGATACCGCCTTCGAAGAGGGATGGGTCGAGCCGATCCGTCCGGCCGCCGAGCGTTCCGAGAGCGTGGGCATCATCGGCGCCGGTCCCGGCGGCCTTTCCGCCGCCGACATGCTGCGCCGGGCGGGCGTGCAGGTGACGGTCTACGACCGCTACGACCGCGCGGGCGGGCTGATGACCTACGGCATTCCGGGCTTCAAGCTCGAGAAGGACGTGGTGATGAAGCGCATCGACCAGCTGACCGACGGCGGGGTCGCGTTCGAACTGAACTGCAGCGTGGGCGAGGACATCTCGTTCGACGAGATCCGCGCGCGGCACGACGCGGTCGTCATCGCGACAGGCGTCTACAAGAGCCGTGACCTGCAGGCGCCGGGCGTCGGCGCGGGCGGTATCGTGCGCGCGATCGATTATCTGACAGCCTCGAACCGCAAGGGCTTCGGCGACGAGGTGCCGGAGTTCGACAGCGGCGAACTGAACGCCGAGGGCAAGCGCGTCGTCGTGATCGGCGGTGGCGACACGGCGATGGATTGCGTGCGCACGGCGGTCCGGCAGGGCGCGAAGAGCGTGAAGTGTCTCTATCGCCGCGACCGGGCGAACATGCCAGGCTCGCAGCGCGAGGTCGCGAACGCCGAGGAGGAGGGCGTCGAGTTTGTCTGGTTGTCGGGGCCGAAGGGTTTCACGGCCGGCGGCGCGCACAAGGGCGCGGTGAAGGGCGTGGCCATCGAGGGTACGGACGAGGGCAATGTCGCGGGTGTGATGGTCCACAAGATGCGCCTTGGTGCGCCCGACGTCACGGGCCGCCAGAGCCCCGAGGTGATCGAGGGCGCGGACTATACCGAGGACGCCGATCTCGTGATCAAGGCGCTGGGCTTCGAACCCGAGCAACTGCCGACACTCTGGGGCGTGGAGGGGCTCGAGGTGACGCGCTGGGGCACGATCAAGGCCGACTTCCGCACCCACGCGACGAGCCTCGAAGGTGTCTATGCCGTGGGAGATATCGTGCGGGGCGCATCGCTGGTCGTCTGGGCGATCCGGGACGGACGCGAGGCGGGCGACGCGGTTCTCGACTACCTCTCTCAGGGCGCGCGCGTGGCGGCCGAGTAGGCCGGAAGCGGAGGCATGCAGAACGCGCGGCGTGCGTATGGATGGCATATGGACGCCGATCGGGACCGAACGGGGCGGCACCTCAGCAAGTCTGATCCGTCCGGCGAAGGAAGGATGAACGCGGTGGCGAAGAGGACAGGACAGTGCCTGTGCGGCGCGGTGACGTTCAAGGCGGACGTGGCTTCGGGAATTCAGGCGTGCCATTGCGGCCAGTGTCAGCGCTGGACGGGCGGGGGGCCGCTCGTGTCGGTCCGGGCCACCGATCTGGAGATCGCGGGAGCGGACCGGGTGGCCGCGTATCACGCGAGCAAATGGGGCGAGCGTGCCTTCTGCGGCACCTGCGGATCCACGCTCTACTGGCGGATGCAGGGCCGTCCCGTCGCCTATGTTGCGGTCGGGCTGCTGGACGACCAGTCGGGCCTGACGGTCACGGACGAGATCTTCGTCGATCATCGGCCCCCGTGGCTGAAACCCTGGCCCGGCGCCACGCAGAGCACCGAGGCCGAAGAAATGGCGAAGCTGCAGGAATTCCTCGCGGGAGAAGCGACATGACCAAGTACGACGCCGAGTGGATGGCCGCGGAAGAAACGCGCCGCGCCTGGATGGCCGAGACCTCTATGTGGCGGCCGGAGGACGAGCATTCGTCCTGCGGGGTGGGCCTCGTCGTGTCGATCGATGGATCGAAGTCGCGCAAGGTCGTCGAGCACGGGATCGACGCGCTGAAGGCGGTGTGGCACCGGGGGGCCGTCGACGCCGACGGGAAGACCGGCGACGGCGCCGGCATCCACGTGCAGATCCCGCACGAATTCTTCGGCGACCAGATCCGGCGGACCGGCCACGAGCCGCGCAAGGGCGAGCTTCTGGCGGTGGGGCAGGTCTTCCTGCCGCGCACGGATTTC
>CAYTBD010000472.1:0-2108 GCA_964435755.1 uncultured Rhodobacterales bacterium | reverse complement strand
GAGATCGCGGAAGAAAAGGAAGCGGTCCAGCAGTACGGCTCCTCCGATTCCGGAGCCTCGCTCGGCGATATCCTCGGCGCCGCGCTCAAGGGCGACGAGAAGTAATCGCGTCCGACAGGAGCGTCTTCAGGCGGCCCCGCAGTGCGGGGCCGCTTCTGTTCCGGCGGCTGCGAATCATGTGACCGGATCGATCGCGCCGGACGCGGACGAGCGGCCGCCGCGCGCCCGATCGGCGGCATCTCACCGATTCCGCCGATGATTCAGCGCTTTAGTCGCCGGATTCCTGCGGCGCGACGTGCAGTCCGTGTTCCGTGGAGACGGAAATGCCCCTATATTCGGTCCGGTCGCGGGTCCCTGAGCGCGACACGGAAACACGGGAGGTGTGCATGATCCGGTCGGAACTCATCCAGAAGATCGCGGACGAGAACCCCCACCTCTACCAGCGGGACGTCGAGCGGATCGTGAACGCGATCTTCGAGGAGATCATCGACGCGATGGCGCGCGGCGACCGGGTGGAGCTTCGCGGTTTCGGCGCCTTCTCGGTCAAGAAGCGCGACGCCCGCACCGGTCGCAATCCCCGGACCGGCGAGGCCGTCGAGGTCGAGGAGAAGCACGTTCCCTTCTTCAAGACGGGAAAGCTCTTGCGCGACCGGCTGAACGGCAAGTAGGGAAAGGTCATGCGCTATCTTCGCTACGCGTTCCTGATCGTCCTCGCGATCTGTCTTCTCATCGTCGCCCTCGCCAACCGCGATCCGGTGACGCTGCATGTCCTGCCGTCCGAGCTTGCCGAGTTCGCCGGCTGGGCGCCGTCGATCTCGGTCCCGCTCTTCATCGTGATCTTCGGCGGAATCGTCGCCGGCGTGATGATCGGCTTCATCTGGGAGTGGTTCCGCGAGCACAAGCACCGCGCGGAGGCCGCGACGCAGCGGCGCGAGCGCGAGCGGCTCGAGCGCGAGGTCGACCGGCTGAAGCCTCACGCGGAAAAACAGGGCGACGACGTGCTCGCGCTGCTTGAGAGCCCGGGCGCGGCGCGTTAGATCGCCTCCATGACCTCCGACATACGGGTGAAGATCTGCGGCCTCTCCGAGCGTCGCGACGTGGAGGCGGCCGTCCGGGCGGGCGCCGGCTACGTCGGATTCGTGTTCTTTCCCAAGTCGCCCCGCAACGTCTCGATCGCTCAGGCGGCCGATCTCGCCGATGCGGTGCCGCCGGGCGTTGCGAAAGTGGCGCTGACGGTGAACGCCGACGACGCGGCGCTCGACGCGATCCTCGACAGGGTTCCGCTCGACATGCTCCAGCTTCACGGTGCGGAAAGCCCCGAGCGCGTCTCGGACGTGCGCGCGCGCTACGGTCTGCCCGTGATGAAGGCGGTGGGCGTGGCCGGGGCGTCGGATCTGGCGGCGCTCGAGGCGTACGGGCGCGTGGCCGACCAGATCCTCGTCGACGCGAAACCGCCCGAGGGCGCGGCGCTTCCGGGGGGCAACGGGCTGTCCTTCGACTGGCGTCTGATCGCCGGGCGCCGCTGGCCGGTGCCGTGGATGCTCGCGGGGGGGCTGACGCCGGAGAACGTGGCGGAGGCGGTGCGGCTGACCGGCGCGCGGCAGGTCGACGTCTCCTCGGGCGTTGAGACCGCGCCCGGACGGAAGGACGACGTCCGCATCGCGGCATTCCTCAAGGCCGCGTCCGGCGTTTCCTGACCACGCGCCGTCAGGCGTGACGCAAGTTCCGGGAGGTTTCGAAAACTCCCGGCCCGCTTGCTCCCTCCCGCGACCGCCGCTACACCGGGCGGGCCAGCCGAGGAGCACGCGCCATGCCCGACGATATTCTCAACAGCTACATGACCGGCCCCGACGAAAAGGGCCGTTTCGGTGATTTCGGCGGTCGGTTCGTCTCGGAAACCCTGATGCCGCTCATCCTCGAACTCGAGGCGGAATACGAGAAGGCCAAGACGGACCAGTCGTTCTGGGACGAGATGCACGACCTCTGGACCCACTACGTCGGCCGACCCTCGCCGCTCTATTTCGCGGAACGCCTGACCGAGCGGCTGGGCGGGGCGAAGGTCTACATGAAGCGCGACGAGCTCAACCACACCGGCGCGCACAAGATCA
>CAYTBD010000471.1:0-2113 GCA_964435755.1 uncultured Rhodobacterales bacterium | reverse complement strand
GACGCGGGCCTCGGGCTCCTCTTGCAGAAACGCGTCGAGGATGGCGTCGGAAATCCGGTCGCAGACCTTGTCGGGGTGGCCCTCGGACACGGATTCCGAGGTGAACGTATAGTTCTTGCGGGACATGAAAAGCGCTCCATTGGTGTTGCGCCGCCACGCCAGGAAGCCGTTGTGACGGTCGGATGTCGTTCGATAGGCGGAGCCCAAGGGGCCGTCAATGCGAAAGTTTTCGCCCCGCCGCGAGGCCCGCGAGCGTCGCCAGCATCAGGACAAAGACGGGCCAGTCGCCGGTTCGTGCATAAGGCGTCGGCGCGTGCGGCGGCGGCAGCGGATGGTCGCGCCAGCCCGCCTCGCCAAGCGGAATCGAGGCGAGAACGCGCCCGCCCGCGTCGATCACCGCCGAGACGCCGGTATTGGCCACCCGCACCATCGGCAGCCCCTGTTCCACCGCCCTGACCCGCGCCTGGGCGAGATGCTGGTAGGGGCCGCTGATCTTTCCGAACCACGCGTCGTTGGTGATCTGCAGAAGCCAGTCGGGCCGCGCGGGTGCCGCGCGCACGTCCTGCGGGAAGATCGCCTCGTAGCAGATGAGCGGAAGCGCCGCGCCGAGCGGGCCGAGGTCCAGCACGCGGGCACCGGGGCCCGCGCTGTAGCCGTAGCCGTCGCGCGCCGCGAAGCTCCGGATGCCGAGCCGGTTCGTCAGGCCGCCGAACGGGATGAATTCTCCGAAGGGGACAAGGTGATGCTTGTCGTAGAGGTGGCTGACACGGCCGCCCTCGCCCACGACGATGAGCGAGTTGAAGAACCGGAGGTCCTCGCGCCGGTTCAGGCCGAGGACGACGGGGGCGACGGAGGTCTCTGCGATCTGCCCGAGCGCCGGGGCCGCGCCGTCGAGCCGCCAGGGGATCGCCGTCTCGGGCCAGATCACGAGGTCCGGCGCAGGCGTCGCGGGGGCCGCGCTGTAGGCGAGCTGGCGCTGGTAGAAGCCGATCACCTTGTCGGGATCCCATTTCTCGTGCTGCGGCGCGTTCGGCTGGACGAGCCGGACGACCGGCCGGTCCGAGAGATCGTCCGGCGGCGGCCGGAGCGCCGCGCCGCCGAGGACGAGGCCCGCGGCCGCGACGGGAAGCACCGCGATCCCGAGGAGATGCCGGAGGCGCCCGGCGAGCGCCCAGCTCAGCGCCACGAGGAGAAGCGTCGCGAAGGTGAGCCCGTAGGGTCCCGCGACCGCCGCCCACTGGAGCGCGCCGCTGTCGGTCCAGATGTAGCCTATGAGCGCCCAGGGAAACCCGGTGAGAACATGGCCCCGGGCGAGTTCCGCCAGCCCCAGCGCCGCCGCCCAGGCCAGCGCGCCGCCCGCGATCCGCGCCACCGCGAAGGCCGCCCCCCAGAAGAGCGCGAGGCCGCCCGACAGGAACAGCAGCGCGAAGGGCGCCATCCAGCCGTGACGGGCGACGTCGACGAGGAACGGCTCGACGATCCAGAACAGCGCGAGCGCGAAATAGCCGGTCCCGAAGGCCCAGCCGGTGGCGAAGGCCGTCCGCCATGTCGCGGTCGCGAGAAACAGAAGCAGACCGCCCAGAAGCCCTGCAAGGCCCGCCGGCCAGAGGCCGAGGGGCGCCTGCCCGAGTGCCGCCACGGCGCCCGCCGCGAGGGCCAGCGCCGCCCGGGTGCGCGGTCGCGTGTCGGAGAGCCGGTCGGTCAGGCGGCGGGTCGGCGTTCCCGCCTCATGCATTCCGCGCCCCGGCGAGGCGCACGCGCAGCCGCTTGATCCTGCGGGGATCCGCGTCGACGACCTCGAAATCCGGCCCGTCGGGGTGATGGATCACCTCGCCGCGCGCCGGAACCCGGCCCGCCAGCATGAAGACGAGACCGCCGAGCGTGTCGATCTCTTCCTCGTCCTCGGCGTCGACGAGCTTCTGGCCGATCTCGTCCTCGAACTCGTCGAGCGGCGTCCGGGCGAGCGCGAGGTAGCAGCCGGGCTTTTCCCGGGTCCAGGGCAGCGCGTCGGCGGTGTCGTGCTCGTCCTCGATCTCTCCCACGACCTGTTCGATCAGGTCCTCGATCGTCACGAGACCCGCCACGCCGCCGTATTCGTCGATGACGAGCGCCA
>CAYTBD010000470.1:0-2132 GCA_964435755.1 uncultured Rhodobacterales bacterium | reverse complement strand
GCCGTGCGGGAGATCTACGAGCGCCGAATCGCGCCGCACGTCCACCAGAGGTGGTGAGGCGACCGGCCGGAGACGGCGAAACCGGACGTCCCGGCCGGGTCACCGGGGGGCGCGGATCCGCCAGAACGGGCGGCGCGGGGCGGGCTCCTCTGCGGTGAAGAGGTCTCTCGCCCGCTCGCTTCTCAGGCGGCGGCCGCGATCGGCGTAGAATCCGGTGTCGATCGAGCCGTCATGGCGGCGGCGAATGCGGGTGTCGTGGATCTGGGTCATGGGAGCTGGTCTCTTCGCTGGGTGTCTGGTCCCACGGACCGTGCCAGTGTCGCACCCGCGCCGCTTGAAGACGGCCTTTAGAAAGCCTTCGGAAATGCCGGATTTGTCTAAAGGACGCTTTGGGTTACCAATGACGAAGGGAACCGGAAGGCCTTCAGGCGATGGAATACCGTTTCGCAGGCTGCACGCTCGACACCGCACGGCACAGGCTGGTGCGCGGTCGCGACGCGGTGCATGTCGAGCCGCAGGTCTTCGGTCTGCTGACGTTGCTCGCCGAGCGGAAGGGCGATGTGGTGTCGAGAGACGACATCATCGAGAGCGTCTGGAACGGTCGTATCGTGTCGGATGCAACGATCGCGGCGCGGATCAGCGCGGCCCGCGCGGCCGTGGGGGACGACGGCAGGACGCAGTCCGTCATCCGCACCGTGCAGCGGGTCGGACTGCAACTTGTCGTGCCGGTCGAGGTGGTGGCGGATGCCGTGGCCGGGCGAGACGCACCGCCCGGATCCGGGCGGCAGAAGATCCGCTATGCGACCTCGCGCGACGGCGCGCGCATCGCCTGGGCGGTCTCGGGCGCGGGTCCGCCGGTGTTCCGGGCCGGGCATCACGTCACGCATCTCGAGCGCGACTGGAACAGCACGTTGTGGCGTCCCGAATTCGACAGGCTGGGCGCCGATCACACGCTCGTGCGCTACGACATTCGCGGCTCCGGCCTGTCGGACGCGCTGACGCCCGGGTCCGGGATCGAGGCGCATGTCGAGGACATGTCGGCCGTCATCGAGGCCGCCGGGCTGGATCGCTTCGGCATGATCACCACCCTGCAGAACACGGCGGTGTCGATCCGCTACATCGCCGAGAACCCGGGACGCGTGACCCGGCTCGTGGTGCAATGCGGCTACGTGCGCGGGCGCGCTGCCCGCGAGTCGGCGCCCGCCGATCAGGACGCCGATCCGAGCATCGCGCTGCTGAAGGAGGGATGGGGCGATCCCGCGAACGGCTACATGCGCGCCTGGCTGTCGCTGTTCCTGCCGGACGCGACGCGCGACGAGGTGACGGAATTCATCCACCTCATCGGTGCGGCGAGCCGGCCCGAGGACATCGCCGAGCAGCGCCGCGTGGTGGACCGGCTTGAGGCTGAGTCCCATTTGCCCCGCGTCGACATCCCGACGCTGGTGATCCATCCAAGGAACTGCGCGCCGCATCCGTTGTCGGAGGGCCAGCGGATCGCGCGCGGCATCCCGGGCGCCGAGCTCATGGTGATCGAGGGCGCGAACGTCATCTGCATGCCGTCCGATCCGGCATGGGAAGACCAGATGTCCGCGACGCTGGGGTTTCTCTCCGAGGGGTGAGGCGCGCGTGGCGAGGCGGCCGCCACCGCCCGCCTCCGCAGGCCACGGTCAGGCGCCGCGCCAGATCCAGCCACCGCCCAGCACCCGGCTGCCGCCGGTTTCGTAGAACACGCAGGCCTGGCCCGGGGAGACGCCCTCTTCGGGCGTCAGAAGCTCCACCTCCGCCTCCGTGCGCGAGAGCGGCCGGACGATCGCGTCCCGCGGGGGGCGGGTCGAGCGGACCTTGACCGAGACGTGATGCTCGGCCGCCCCGTCGAACGGGCCGTCTCCGAGCCAGTTGATCTCCCGCACCGGGACGATCCGTGTCGAGAGCATGTCTTTCGGACCGACGACCACCCGGCGCGCATCGACGTCGAGCTTCACGACGTAGAGCGGCTCGTCGAGCCCGCCGATCCCGAGCCCGCGCCGCTGCCCGATCGTGTAGTGGATCACGCCCCGGTGGTCGCCCAGGACCCGCCCGTCGGCATGCACGATCTCCCCCGGTTCGGCGGCGCCGGGACGGAGCTTCTCGAT
>CAYTBD010000469.1:0-2134 GCA_964435755.1 uncultured Rhodobacterales bacterium | reverse complement strand
GCGCCTTGCAGGCCTGTGCGCCGGAGTAATCGAACTCGCAGGCCTGCCCGATCACGATGGGACCGGCGCCGATGATCATGATCGACTGGATGTCGGTTCTCTTCGGCATCGGTTCCCCCGCGAGACGCGCAAATTGGCTGCGTTATATGGATTGGCGACCGGGGCGCAAGGGGCGCGCCGGCCTGCGGCCGCCGCGCAAGCGGACGCGCCTGCGGCGCGACGCGTCTGTGGCCGGCCCCCGGGGGCCGGCGACGCCTCCGGCGGGAGTATTTGGCCCGAGATGAAGCGCCGGGCGGAGCCTATTCGGCGGCTTGCTGGTGCGCCTGCGCCGCGGCCGGATGAAGATAGTCGCGGGTGAGCGGCACCGCCTGCTGGTCATGGGCGAGCTGCACCTGGAAGACGCATTGCCAGTTGTGGCGGAAGGTGAGTTCCGCGGCCAGCAGATAGTAGCGCCACATCCGGCAGAAGCGGTCGTCGTAGAGGGCGCGGGCGCGGTCCTCGTTTTCCACGAAGCGGTCGTGCCAGTGCTTCAGGGTTTCGGCGTAGTGCAGGCGCCAGATCTCGACATCGGTCATGTAGAGCGCCTGACGTTCGATGGGCGCCGTCATCTCGGAGAGCGCGGGGATGTAGCCGCCGGGGAAGATGTACTTCTCGATCCAGGGGCTGGTGATCCCCGGCGGGCGCATCCGGCCGATGGTATGGATCAGCGCGACGCCGTCGGGGGCGAGGCGGTCGTGGACGGTCGAGAAGTACTCGTCGTAATGCGGCGTGCCGACGTGTTCGAACATGCCGACCGAGACGATGCGGTCGAAGGTTTCGGTGACGTGGCGGTAATCCATCAGCCGGAAGTCGCAGCGGTCGGAGAGGCCGGCCTCCCGCGCGCGCCGGGTGGCGATCTTGTGCTGTTCCTCCGACAGGGTGACGCCGGTGACGCGCGCGCCGTAGTCGCGCGCCAGCGTGAGGCCCATGCCGCCCCAGCCGCAGCCGATGTCGAGGACGGTCATGCCGGGCTCGATCAGGAGCTTGTCCGCGATATGGCGCTTCTTGGCGTATTGCGCCTCGTCGAGCGACATGTCGGGATGAGCGAAATAGGCGCAGGAGTACTGTTTGTCGGCGTCGAGGAAGAGGTCGTAGAGATCGGCCGAGAGATCGTAGTGGTGGGCGACGTTGGACCGCGCGCGGCCCACCGGGTTGAACTGGTGCCAGCGGCGCGCGGCGTGGCGGGCAAGCGTGAGAGGGCGCTGCCACCGCAGGTCCCGGCGGGTCGCCATGTTGCGCGTGGCCAGCGCGAGGAAGCCGCGCAGGTCGTCGCCTTCGACGCGCAGCGTGCCGTCCATGTAGCCCTCGCCCACGGCAAGGTCGGGATTGTGGAGGATCCTGCGCGGCAGGGCCGGATCCGTGAGACGGATCGCGATCGGGTCGCCGGTGCCATCGCCGAGGGTTCGGGTCCGTCCGTCGGGCATCGTCAAGTGGAGCGTTCCGCTCCTGACGATGTTGTCCACCATCTGGTCGAAAAGCCTCTCCCACATGAGTCACCCCCTTCGGGCGCACCCGCGCCGCCGCTGTCTGGTTCCTCTTCTTCAAGGCGCCGCGCCGCGGTGCCGTTCCATGCGTAGCTGCGACAGTTTGTCCAATGATGATCTTTTTGTAAAGGTTTCCGGGGGGATCGGGCCCGCGTCGGCCGGAATTGGCCGCAGGTTGATCTGTGTCAAGTTCACCTGTCACATCAAATGTAAACTCAAGTTTACACCAATCGGGAGGCACGGAGCCGATGCGCATCCTTTTCATCCATCCGAACTATCACTCCGGCGGCGCCGAGATCGCCGGGAGCTGGCCGCCGGCCTGGGTGGCGTATCTCGCCGGATCGCTCAGGCGGGCGGGATTCGACGACATCGAGTTCATCGACGCGATGACGCTCGATCTGCCGGAGGAGGAGCTTCGGTCGCGGATCCGCGAGATCGCGCCGGACGTGGTCGGTACCACGGCGATCACGCCGTCGATCTACGTGGCCGAGCGGGTGCTGGAGATCGCGAAGGAAGAAGTGCCGGACGCGCTGCGTGTCCTGGGTGGGGTGCACGCCACGTTCATGTTCAAGCAGGTCCTGTCGGAGGCGCCCTGGATCGACGTGATCGTG
>CAYTBD010000468.1:0-2137 GCA_964435755.1 uncultured Rhodobacterales bacterium | reverse complement strand
CGGTGGCCGCGATCTTCTCGATCGGCTCCTTCTCGGTCAGCGGCTCGGACAGGCCGATCAGCACCTGGTCCTTGCGATAGAGCTGCAGCTCCGCATCGCCCGCATCGGTGTTCGCGCCGTAGGCTCGAATCATGCAGACGACGTCGGCGGTCTGGAAGACCTCTTCGCGGCCGCTGACGAGACGAGCGCCCTTCTCCTCGTAGGCGGAGTCGGGATAGCCGGCCTCAAGCCCGGCCCCTTTCTCGACGATGACTTCCGCCCCCCGCTTGGTGATGGCGGGCAGAACGCCGGGAACGAGTGCGACGCGTCGCTCAGTGGGATACGTTTCTTTGACGACTCCAACGATCATGTCTGTTCACCGGTTGCTTTGAACGACTGGGTTGGAAAGCACGGCGCGGGCGACGATCGCCCGGCTATGCGACTGATTCATCAGGATATCGAAAATTCTCGATCGGCTCAGCCGCGATCGAGTCCCCCGCGCATCGCCTCGCCGTTCCGGAATGCCGTCCTGTGCGAGCGATAACCTGATAAGCATGTCGGATTATTGCCACGTCCGATCGCGTGTCAACTTGCCTCAGGGGGTGTTCGTGGCCTTTTTTTGCTGCCTGAGGCCGATCCTGAATGGACCTTTTTCCGCCTGTATTGGTCAACTTCGAAATTCATGTAGAATGTCTTTATCACGTCCTTCAACGGACATTGTCATCCTTTACCATGCTCGTCCACGTCGTCGAACTTGCTTCCTGCCTCAAGACGGTTCCTCAACATGGCATCAATCCTCGTCAATCATCCGGACGGGTCGCAGATGATCGAGCTGACCGGCGACGTCGTCACCATCGGCCGCCATCCGGACAATATCCTCTGCGTCCGCGACGCCCGGGCCAGCCGTCACCACTGTGTCATTGAGCCGATTGACGAGGGGTTTCAGGTGAGGGACCTCGGCGCCCGCAATGGCACTCGGGTGAACAATCGGCGCGTTGAGACACATCGGCTCGGCCACGGGGACGAGTTGTCCATCGGCGCGTGGTCGGTGCGCTTCGTCGACGCCGCCGCCGCTCCGGCGTCCAGCGGGGGCTCCGCCGGCCCAACCCGGAGCGAGTCCGCCGCCCGGTCGTCCCGGCGATCGACGGTGAACTCCGGCGGCCCGCCGGACACGGGGCGCGATGCGCAGTCGGACGCCTTCGAGTTGGTCGGCGCCGCATTGAGCGAAGATCTTCCGGACGAGGCGCTTCAGCTTGACATCGGAGACGGCGAAGGGAAGCAGAGCAGCGATCCGGAGCAGCGGCTTCGCTCGCTGATCGCCGGCGCACCTTCCCGAAACTTCTCCGAGCGCGACATCAGCCTGATTAACTCGAGCGGTGAGACGCTGCACGAAGCGCTCTCTCAAGCTCGGCGCAGCACCGGTCCAAGCGATGACCCGGAAGCAGCCGAGCGATACGCGGCCGTTGATCTCTTTCGCCTCATGCTTTACGCCAGCTTCTGCGCACGCGCCACCGATCTGCACATCGAGCCGCGCCAGAATCATGCCGCCGTCCGGCTTCGGGTCGACGGCTCCATGATCGCGCCGATTGAGTTCCCTCTCGAACTTGTGCCCCGCGTGCTCGGCGTCGTCAAGGTGCTCTGTCAGATCGACACCACCCGCCGAAGCTCGGTGCAGGACGGGCACTTTTCCGCCAAGGTAAAGGGCCGGCGGGTCGACTTCCGAGTGAGCCTGACGCCTTCCGTCCACGGCCAAAAGCTCGTGTTGCGGATCCTCGACACCTCCAACGCGCCCAGCCGCCTTCACGAACTCGGCCTCTCTCCCTGGATGTACGACCGTCTGCGCGGCGTCGCCACCCGGGACGCCGGCTTCCTGCTCGCGTGCGGGCCCACCGGTTCGGGCAAGACCACCACGCTCTATTCCTGCCTGCGCGAGATCGACGTCGAAGAGCGCAACACGATCACCATCGAGGACCCGCCGGAGTACTCGCTCGAAGGCTGCACCCAGATTCCGATCGACGCCCAGCAGGGCAGCACCTTCGCTTCGATTCTGCGCTCCGTGCTTCGTCAGGATCCCGACGTGATCCTCATCGGCGAGATCCGCGATCTCGAAACCGCGACCGTCGCGATGCAGGCCGCCATGACCGGCCACCTCGTCTAC
>CAYTBD010000467.1:0-2139 GCA_964435755.1 uncultured Rhodobacterales bacterium | reverse complement strand
TCCACGATGGTGTCGCCCACCTTCGGGTCGTCGAGATACTGCTTCGCCTGCTCCGGCGTGAGCTGTGCCTGATAGTTCTCGAGCTCTTCCGTCTCGGGATCGATCACGGTGCGGACGCGGGTAAAGGTGGCCTTGCCGGTCTTCCGGTCGATGGCGACGCGAATGTCCATGTCGGCGCCGTAGCGGCTCTTCGCCGCGCGGGCGAGGCTTTCCTCCATCGCCTCGACGACGAGTGCGGGGTCGATCATCTTCTCCCGCGCGACGGCCTCGGCCGTCTGCAGAAGTTCAAGCTGGTTCGCCGAAGTAATGGCCATTCTCACTCCTCCTCGGAAGCGTCGGTCTGGATTTCGTCGTATCGCGTTTCGTCGATGATGCCGGCGGCCTTGCGCTGCCGGAGCATTTCCCGGATCAGATCCTCGGTCAGGACGAGCTTGGCGTCGGAAAGCCAGTCGAATTCCAGCCCGATGGTCACGGGCTTTCCCTGATCCTCGATCTCGATCAGCACCTCGTTCCCCTCGATGCCCCGAAGGATGCCCTTGAAACGGCGGCGGCCCTCGATCATCTCGGTCGTCTCGAGCTTGGCTTCGTAGCCGTCCCAGGTCTCGAAGTCCTTGAGACGGGTCAGCGGACGGTCGATGCCGGGGCTCGACACTTCGAGCGTGTAATTGTCCTCGAGCGGATCCTCGACGTCGAGCGTCGCGCTGACGGCCGTCGAGATCTCGGCGCAGTCGTCCACCTCGATCCCTCCGTCCGGGCGCTCCGCCATGATCTGGAGCGTCTTCGTCTTGCCTCCCATCAGCCGTATGCGCACGAGCTCGTAGCCCATGCCTTCGACGACCGGCGCGACAATGTCGGCCAGACGGCGATCGATGGATGTCTTGGCGATGAGGTCTGTCATGTGTCCAAAAACGAAAAAACGGGCGCGCGGCCCGTCGATCTTTCCCGGTGGAGCTTCGGGGGTGGAGGCCGAAGCGCCGCTGTTGGAGGTCATATACGCCCGAGCAACACTGTCTTCAAGCCCATACTGCGGCAACGTGCGCCGAGTTGACACCGCCCGGCCGATGGCGGAAGCACAGACGCGGTTTTTCTCAAGGATCGGGACGCCTGCTCATGAAGATTGCGATGATCGGCACCGGCTATGTCGGCCTTGTGTCGGGTGTATGTTTTTCCGACTTCGGGCACGAGGTCGTCTGCGTCGACAAGAATCCCCGGAAGATCGAGATGCTCGATAAGGGCGAGGTTCCGATCTACGAGCCCGGTCTCGATGCGCTGCTCGAAAAGAATGTGGAGGCCGGACGGCTTTCGTTCACCACCGACCTCGCCGCCGCGGTCGACGGCGCGGATGCGATCTTCATCGCCGTGGGGACGCCAACCCGCCGGGGCGACGGACATGCCGACCTCACCTATGTCTTCGCGGCAGCCGAGGAGATCGGCCGGGCGCTGACCGGCTACGCGGTGGTGGTCACGAAATCGACGGTGCCGGTCGGGACCAACCGCAGGGTCGAGGAAATCATCCGGAAAACCAGGCCCGACGCCGACTTCGACGTCGCCTCGAATCCCGAATTCCTGCGCGAGGGTGCGGCGATCGACGATTTCATGCGTCCCGACCGCGTCGTGGTCGGCATAGAATCGGAGCGCACGAAGGACGTCATGGGCGACATTTACCGTCCGCTGTTCCTGCGCGATTTCCCGATCGTCTACACCGACCTCGAATCCGCCGAGATGATCAAGTACGCCGCCAACGCCTTCCTCGCGACGAAGATCACCTTCATCAACGAGATCGCCGCGCTCTGCGAAAAGGTAGGGGCAGATATCAAGGCGGTGTCGAAGGGCATGGGGCTCGACGGACGGATCGGCAACAAGTTCCTGCACGCAGGCCCCGGTTACGGCGGGTCGTGCTTTCCCAAGGACACCTCTGCGTTGGCCCGGATCGGACAGGAACATGCCTCGCCGATCCGAATCATCGAAGCCGTCATCCATGTGAACGATGCGGTGAAACGGCGGATGATCGACAAGGTTCTCGAGCTTTGTGGCGGATCCGTGAACGGCAAGACGATCGGCGTTCTGGGCGTGACATTCAAGCCGAACACCGACGATATGCGCGATGCGCCGAGCCTCACGATCGTGCCTGCTCTCGTC
>CAYTBD010000466.1:0-2154 GCA_964435755.1 uncultured Rhodobacterales bacterium | reverse complement strand
CTCGAGCCACGGCAGCCGCAGCCGTTCGCTCTCCGTGTCGATGTCGAAATGGCGGCAAAAGCGGCTCTCGCGCCCACGTCGGAGGATATCGCGGAGCCAGGGGTTCTCGGCGTTGAAGGCCATGTGGTTCGGCACGATGTCGAGGATCAGGCCCATGCCGCGGGCGCGCAGGGCGTCCGACAGGCGGTCGAGCCCCTCGCGTCCGCCGAGGATGGGGTCGATCTCGTTTGGATCGGTGATGTCGTAGCCGTGGCTCGAGCCGGTCGTCGCGGTGAAGACGGGCGAGGCATAGAGGTGGCTCGCGCCCAGCGTGTCGAGATACTCGACGAGCGCGGCCGCGCGATCGAAGTCCATGCCCTCCCGGAACTGGAGCCGGTATGTCGCGACCGGCAGTCTCATCGGCCGGGCCTCAGGAAATGTGCCGCCGACCTCGGCGCGCCGGGCCCGGCGCCCGAAAGGTGAAGCAGCGTGCCCTCGGCCGGCGCCGGCTGCGACGGCACGTCCGAGAGATTGGCCCTCAATTCGAGAAGCGCGTCGCCGAGACGCCAGTCGACGGCGAGGCCGTCGCGCGTCGCGGCGACGATCGTGCCGCTGTGTCCGCCGGTCGCGGCCAGTCGCGGGACGATGACGGTGCGACGGAGCGCGAGCAGAGCCCGGACCTTCTGGCGCGCCGCGTGTCCGCGGTCGCTCTCCCGCGCGGCCCAGTCGATGCGCGAGCCCTCGAATGTCGCGGGATCGATCGGGTCGGGCACGTCCTCGGTGTGGCCCGCGAAGGCGGCGAAATCGGCGAACTCCCGGCGCCGCCCCTCGGTCACGGCCTGCGCAAGATCGCCTTCGAAGCCCGCGAAGAAGCGGAACGGCCGCGTCTCGCCCCAGTCCTCGCCCATGAACATCAGCGGGATGTGCGGCGACAGCAGCAGGATCGCCGTCAGCGCGTCGTGACTTTCCGGATCGATCAGCGAGATCAGCCGCTCGCCCAACGCGCGGTTGCCGGTCTGGTCGTGGTTCTGGAGGAAGTCGACGAAGGCCACCGGCGGCAGGTGCGCCGAGGGCTCGCCGCGATCACCCCCCTGAAACGCGAAGCCTTCGGCGAGCGCGCGGGCGAGCAGACCGGCCGGGTCGTCGGCGAAATCGCCGTAGTAGCCTTCCACCTCGCCCGTGGCGAGCACATGCGCGGCATTGTGGAGGTCATCGTTCCACTCGGCGCTGTAGAGAACCGGGCGCCCCTCCTCCCATTCGTGGAGGTGGGCCACGTTGCGGTTGTCCTCGGTCGTCAGGTGCACCGGCCGGTCGGTGATCCGGTCGCGGACCTCCGCGGCGAGTTCCACGAGCAGGTCCGGATCGGAGGGGTCGCGGATCTGGTCCACGGCATCGAGCCGCAGGCCGTCGAAGCGGAAGTCCTCGAGCCAGTAGAGCGCGTTCTCGATAAAAAAGCGGCGGACGGCGGGTCGCGCGTAATCGATGCCCGCCCCCCACGGTGTGTGCCGGCTTTCGTCGAAGAAGGGTTCGGCATAGGCGTGGAGGTAGTTTCCCTCCGGTCCGAAGTGGTTGTAGACCACGTCGAGCAGCACCATGAGACCCTTCGCATGCGCGGCGTCGACGAATGCGCGCAGGTCTTCGGGGCTACCGTAGACAGGATGCGGCGCATAGGGCAGGACGCCGTCGTACCCCCACCCCCGGTCGCCCGCGAACTGCGCCACGGGCATCAGTTCGACGGCGGTGAACCCGGTGTCCGCGAGCGCGTCGAGCCGGTCGATGGCCGACAGGAAAGTGCCCGCCTCGGTAAAGGTGCCGGTGTGGATCTCGCAGATCACCGCCTCTTCCCACGGCCGCCCGGACCATTCGGCGCGCCAGTCGTATCCGGCCGTCATGACGCGCGACGGCCCGTGCACGTCACCGGCCTGGCGCCGCGACGCCGGATCGGGGACGGTCGAGCCGTTTGCGAGAACGAAGCTGTAGGGCGTGCCTTCGGAAGCGTCGCACACGCTCTCCAACCAGCCGTCGCCGATGTCCTCCATGCCGATGTCGGCCTTCCCGAGGCGAAGCGACAGGCCCGCCTCTTCCGGCGCCCAGAGACGGAAGCGCACGCGGCCGTCCCGCAGCCGGACAGCGCCCCAGGCCGGCAGCACGCGTTCAGCCATGAAACTGCGTCTC
>CAYTBD010000465.1:0-2155 GCA_964435755.1 uncultured Rhodobacterales bacterium | reverse complement strand
CGCGCCCTGCGCCTCGACCATCCGGGCCGCCTCCGCCATCCACCGCGCCTCGCGCCCGGCGAGTTGCACCGCCGTGTTCCCCGAGCCAAGGTCCAGCTCGGCCCGCTCGCGCACGCCCGGCTTGGCCTGCACCATCTCCTGGCTCGCCACCATCTCGCTCACGACGAGGCCCGCGCCGAAGCGCGACACGAGCCGGCGGAACGGAAGATCGGTGATCCCCGCCATGGGGGCGAGGACCACGGCCCCCGCCAAAGACACGTCTGCCACTTCGATGGCCAAATGCTCAATCCTTGTGCAGCACGCTTGAGCTATATCGCAATTGAGGAAATGGCAAACGCCCCGCGCCACGCCCCGGCGCTCTTGCACGAGTTGCCCGGAATTTAGGCAATGTCGCCCCGCTTCAGGGACGCATTGTCACGATGCGGCGCAAACCATAGACAGAACGGCAAAAGGGAATGGAACGCATGACCACCGGAGCCGTCATCGTTGCTGCCGGGCGGGGGCTTCGCGCCGGAGGCGGCCAGCCGAAGCAGTGGCGCACCGTCGCGGGCCGCGCCGTCGCCGCCTGGACGCTCGACGCGTTCCGAACCTCCCCTCTGATCGGGCCGATCGCGCTGGTGCTTCACCCCGACGACATGGGCCTCGCACCGGGCTACAAGGGCCATCCCGACGTCGTCGTGGCGGAAGGCGGCGCGACGCGCGATGCCAGCGTGCGCGCGGGCCTCGAGGCGCTGGCGGGGGCTCCGCCCGACCTCGTCCTGATCCACGACGTGGCCCGGCCGCTCGTGAGCCACGACCTGATCGCGCGAATCGTCGACGCCGTCGCGGCGACGGGCGCCGCGGCCCCGGCGCTTGCCGTGACCGACGCGCTCTGGCGCGGCGCGGGCGGGCTGGTCGCGGGCACCATGGACAGAACCGGCCTCTGGCGGGCGCAGACGCCGCAGGGCTTCCGCTTCGACGCGATCCTCGCGGCGCACCGCGCGCACGCGGGCGGCGCGGCGGACGACGTCGAGGTCGCGCGCGCGGCGGGGATGGACGTCGCCATCGTTCCGGGGGAAGAACGGAACCTCAAGATCACCGGCCCCGAGGACTTCGCGCGGGCCGAGCGCTACCTGAGGGAGACGATGGACATCCGCACCGGCAACGGCTTCGACGTGCACGCCTTCGGCCCGGGCGCGCGCGTGATCCTCTGCGGCGTCGAGGTTCCGCACGACCGCGGGCTGGCGGGCCATTCCGACGCCGACGTGGGCATGCACGCGCTGACGGACGCGATCTACGGCGCGCTGGCCGAGGGCGATATCGGGCGGCACTTCCCGCCCTCCGACCCGCAGTGGAAGGGCGCCGACAGCGCGGTGTTCCTCCGCCACGCCGCGCGCCTCGCCGCCGGGCGCGGCTACCGCGTCGCCAACGGCGACGTGACGCTGATCTGCGAGCGCCCGAAGATCGGCCCCCACGCCGCGCGGATGCAGACCCGCCTCGAAGAGATCATGGCGCTGGAGCCGGGGCGGATCAGCGTCAAGGCCACGACCTCCGAACGGCTCGGCTTCACCGGCCGCGCGGAAGGCATCGCCGCGATCGCCACGGTCACGCTGGTGGGCGCATGATCCGGGCCATCGCGACCTTCGGATATGTAGGATATCTGAAACCCGCGCCCGGCACATGGGGCACGGCGGCGGCGCTGCCCGTCGGATATCTGCTGCACGCGCTCGGCGGGTTCCCGGCGCTGGCCATCGCCACGGCGCTGGCCTTCGTGGCGGGAACATGGGCCACGGAGCGGCTGACGCGCGGGGCGGGGAACAAGGATCCCTCCGAGATCGTGATCGACGAGGTCGTGGGCATGTGGATCGCGCTCTGGCCGCTGTCCGCAGGCCTCTGGCTCGGCGGGGCCGACCCCTGGGTGTTCCCCTGGCCGGGCTGGGTCGGCGGCTTCCTCCTGTTCCGCCTCTTCGACATCTGGAAGCCCGGACCCGTCGGCTGGGCCGACCGCCAGCCGGGCGCGATGGGCGTGATGCTCGACGACGTGATCGCGGGGCTCCTGGCGGCGGTGATCGTGACCGGCGCGGCGGGCGTGGCGCACGGGGTGATGGGCGTATGACGCCGGCGGAGGACCTGCTCGCCCGGGCGCGCGCGGCAGGGGCCGTGATCGCCACGGCGG
>CAYTBD010000464.1:0-2155 GCA_964435755.1 uncultured Rhodobacterales bacterium | reverse complement strand
TCTACGGCGCGGGCTGCCTGATCACCGAGGGCGCGCGCGGCGAGGGCGGCTACCTCACGAACTCCGAAGGCGAGCGGTTCATGGAGCGCTACGCGCCGACCTACAAGGATCTCGCGTCCCGCGACGTCGTCAGCCGATGCATGACGATGGAGATCCGTGATGGCCGGGGGGTCGGACCGGACAAGGACCATATCCACCTGCATCTCAATCACCTGCCCCCGGAGACGCTGCACGAGCGGCTGCCCGGCATTTCGGAGAGCGCGCGGATCTTTGCAGGCGTCGACGTCACGAAGGAACCCATCCCCGTCCTGCCGACGGTGCACTACAACATGGGGGGTATCCCGACGAACTATTGGGGCGAGGTGCTGAACCCGACGAGCGACTCTCCCGACGCGATCGCGCCGGGGCTGATGGCCGTCGGCGAGGCGGGTTGCGCATCCGTCCACGGAGCGAACCGCCTCGGGTCGAATTCGCTCATAGACCTCGTCGTGTTCGGCCGCGCCGCGGCCATCCGGGCCGCCGATGTCGTCGATCCCGAGGCGCCGAACCCGAGGCTGAACGTGACGAGCGTCGAGAAGGCGCTCGACCGGTTTGACGGCTTGCGCCAGGCCAAGGGCAATGTGGCCACCGCGGAGCTGCGTCTCGAGATGCAGAAGACCATGCAGGAGGATGCCGCCGTCTTCCGCACCGACAAGACGCTCGCCGAAGGCGTGGAGAAGATGTACGCGGTCGCCGGAAAGATGGACGACATCCATGTCACCGATCGCAGCCTCGTCTGGAATTCCGACCTCATGGAGACGCTCGAGCTCACCAACCTGATGCCGAACGCTCTGGCGACCATCGTCAGCGCGGAAGCGCGAAAGGAAAGCCGCGGGGCCCATGCGCACGAGGACCATCCGGATCGTGACGACGAGGTCTGGCGAAAGCACACGCTGGCATGGGTCAACGGGAAGGTCGATCTCGACTACCGGCCGGTGCATCTCAATCCGCTCATGGGTCACAACGAGGGTGGCATCGACCTCAAGCGGATCGCGCCGAAGGCGAGGGTGTATTGATGCTTCGCTCGGCAGCAGCACTGGGCGCAGCGCTTGCGCTCACCGCCTGCGCGGCCACCGCGCCCGTGCAGGAGCCGAGGCAGGCGAGCGTCCCGCCGCCGGCGGCGGAGCAGTTTCCCGAGGTCGACGTCAATGCCACCGCGGCCTGCGTTCGGGAGAACGCGACCGAAGGCGAACTCGCGCTCATGGCGCTCGGGGGCACCGAGGCGCAGGCGGCGACGGCCCGCGTGCTCGGGCGAGAGGAGACGCAGGCCTGTCTCGCTGAGAACAACGTGACGCTGCCCGGCGTCCCGGGATGAGACTGTTCTTGCTGTCCGCGCTTCTCGTTCTTTCGGCCTGCGGTCCCATTTCGCCGGAACGCGCGGCCGACCGGTGCGAAGAGCGCGCTCGCGCAGCGGTCAATCCGCTCCGCGAGATCGGCGTCGGCGTGAACTCAGAGCGCGGCGTGATCGCCAATGCGGAGATCGAGCTGACCTCAGACTTTCTCCAGGGACGCGACCCGCAGGTGGTCTACGAGCAGTGCGTGCGGCAACTGACCGGGCAGGGGCCTGTGCGGCCGCTGGTTCTTCCGAGATGAGGGCTCCGGTCGCCCTGTTTCTGCTGGCAGGCTGCGCCCCTGCGGCACAGGAGGTCGTGGCGCGCGAGGCCGCGCGTGCGGCGATCCGCCCTGTCCTCGCGCAGTCGTTCCCGGGGGTTCCGCTCGAGCCTGCGACCGACTGCGTTCTCGATAACGCGGCGACGGACGAACTCGTCACGCTCGCTTCCGGGGCCGTCGCCGGCCCGACCGCCGAGACCGCCGAGGTGGTCGGTCGCGTGGCCGCCCGGCCTGAAACCCTGAACTGCCTGGCGACCACGGGTCTGCCGGCGATCTTTCAAGGAGTCTGACGTGGTACAACTGACGCTTCCAAAGAACAGCCGTATCCGCACCGGAAAGACGTGGCCGAAGCCCGAGGGCGCGGCGAACGTCCGTAAGTTCCAGGTCTATCGCTGGAACCCGGATGACGGTGAGAACCCGCGCGTGGATACCTATTTCGTCGACATGGACACCTGCGGGCCGATGGTTCTCGACGCGCTCATCAAGATCAAGAACGAGATCGACC
>CAYTBD010000463.1:0-2159 GCA_964435755.1 uncultured Rhodobacterales bacterium | reverse complement strand
TCCTGGCCCACATGAGATAGGGTGTGAGATCCTTGTCCTCCGCCACGTCGCTCAGATACTCTTCCTCCCGGTCCCGGGCGCGCGCCACTCTTGTCTCTGCCTTTGCAAGCGCGAGAGTAGCTGCAGCCAGAGGGTCCTCCAGCCCTGCATCTTCCGGCAGCCCTGCCTCTGCGAGAAGAAATCGGTGGTAGGCCATGACATCTCGCCAGTCGAGAGCACTGGCCAGGCCGTGCGACGTCGCGTTTCGCGCCGACTTGCGTTTACCCTCGTCTGACTTCGGGCCGGTGCTCTTGAGCGCATTGGTTCTATTAGCGCTCTTCTGTCTCTCAGTCGCCATCGCGGGCCTCAGCAAGCTCGGCATCTTCGACCTCAAGGTGCGCATTGAAGGCCGCCAATCGTGCATAGTCTTCCCGAAGACTGCGGCGGCGACGTTCAAGGTCAACAACGCGATCATTGAAAGTCCTGACCTCCATTGAACTGGCGTAGGCTGTCGCTAAGATATCTTCTGCCCTCAGGCCCGTGATCTCGTAGAACTCCTTCTCGGCGATCTCACGTGTCGCCACGTCACGACTGACGAGATCATGTACTAGATCGAACTTGTCATCGCTCACGTCGGAAACCGGCGTAAAAAGTCGCACGTCACCGTTCACCAAGACGTTGAATAACTTTTCTCGGTAGCATTCCAGAAGGACGCTGTCCCTGAATCGTAGCATGCGAACGATCTCCCACTGATAGCGTACGAGATCCTCGGCAAGGGTGCTTTCGTAAGCTGTCTTAGGCGAAAGCTCCGCAAGGTGGCCGCTCCTCAAGGAATCAAAGTCCTCCTGACGTTCCATGCTGAATATTCGGGGGGCAGAAAGACGCGCAATGATTTGCGCTGGCGCATCCGTCGTTGTGGTCCTTGGGCTCAGGTCGTTCATCGCGTGCTTCCTCTCCTCGTTGTTGCCCAGCCACGAAGTGGCCGGCGCTCGCCGCGCCCGTGACAGATAAATGCCACGGGCGACCTAGAATGATCGCATCCGCGATCTTCCAGGATCTTCCGGCCCAGATTTGGACCGTATGCGCATGGAAGCGACTTAACGGGCTCTCGTGAAAGTGCCGATCACTGTCGCCGCCAAACGCGGAAAGCATAGGTTGAGGAGTTATTTCTTGGCGGGCACGCCACCGCGTAGATCGATTCGATCTTAAGTATAAGATACCTATCACACCACGGCACTTCGAGCAAGCGATCGCCAGAACCTGTTCCATCCCGTGGCGGCCAGCCTTTAGCGCTGAGGCTTGTTGCATCCGCCACAGCGCATAATCGCGGGCTTCGGGGCGTCGCAGGCTCAAGCCTTCTGAGCTGTGCCGGTCTGAACGGCTTCAGATGCCGACGGACGCCGCGCGTCCAGCGCTTGCCATTGCCCTTCCGGTCGTCCCGAAAGGTGCCGCTCCGCCCACCTGCGCGCATCGAAGTCGAAGAGGTGGTCGAGCCTACGTAGTCCATCGCCGGATCCGTGATGATCTCGCCGGCAGTAGCCAAAAAGGATTTCCAGCCATCCGCGCCGAAGGAGGTGCCATGTTCGGTAACGCAACGGTCAAGGCGACATAGGAACTGCGCTTCCCGCGCACTGTATTCGAGCGCCTGCTGAAAGTCGTCGACGAGCCGAGATGCCTCCTTTGCCCAGATGCCGAGGCGTGTCGCGGTCCGGCGCCCGGTATACCTTGCGTGGCGTGCCATATGGCGCGCATACTGGACCAAAACGGGCCTCATTCGTATCCCCGAGAGAGAGCAGGCCAGAAGGAAAGAACTGGCGCCGTGCATCTCTGTCGCGCCGAGTTATTGACGTGTCACCTGCCGGGATCAGTTCCCGATCGACCGACAGAAGGATGTTCGGGGCAACGCGACCGGGCCAGCCTTGGCGGTTGAGCCGCCGCCTCAGGAATGGAGACTGGGCGGCGTGTCTTCACCCGCCGACAGAAGGCGCCTTCGAATACCCGTCTTTCCATTCTGCGCGGCGGTCCCAGATTTCGCGCCATGTGGCGGCCTTTTCGGCCGCGCCACGACGTCCGGTCAAGGCAATGATCCTCCACGCAGTCGCACGGCTGAGTGGCCAGAGGGCAAACATTGCGCTCCCAAGCGCCCGGGTGGCCGGATGGAAGTGCCGCCGGATGAGTTC
>CAYTBD010000462.1:1210-2160 GCA_964435755.1 uncultured Rhodobacterales bacterium | reverse complement strand
GCATGTTCTACGACCCGATGATCGCCAAGCTCTGCACCTGGGGGCCCACGCGGGACGAGGCGATCGAAGGGATGCGCAACGCGCTCGACGCCTTCGAGGTCGAGGGGATCGGGCACAACCTGCCGTTCCTCGCCGCCGTGATGGACCATCCGCGCTTCGTCTCGGGCGAGATCACGACCGCGTTCATCGCCGAGGAGTATCCCGACGGCTTCGACGGTGTCGTCCCCGACAAGGACACCCTCCGCCTTCTGGCGGCGGTGGCGGCGCACATGAAGATCCTCAAGGAGGAGCGCGCCGCGCAGATCTCGGGCGCGATGCCGCACCACAGGCGCCGCGTGGAGCCTGACTGGGTCGTCTACCTCGGCCGCGAGAGCTTCCCGGTCCATGTCGAGGAGACCGACTTCGGGACGGAGGTCACCTTCGACGACGACGGGACCGTCCGCGTCAACTCGGGCTGGACGCTGGGCGACCGGCTGTTCAAGGGAAAGGTCGGCGGCCGTCCGATGATCGTGAAGGTCGATTTCATCCGGGGCGGCGCGCGCCTGCGGTACCGGGGCGCGGATCTCAAGGCGGTGGTGCGCACCCCGCGGCAGGCGGAGCTTTTCGCGCTGATGCCCGAAAAGCTGCCGCCCGACACCTCGCAGCTTCTGCTCTGCCCGATGCCGGGGCTCGTCGTGAAGATCCACGTCGAGGCGGGACAGGAGGTGCAGGACGGTCAGGCGCTCTGCACCATCGAGGCGATGAAGATGGAGAACATCCTGCGCGCCGAGCGCAAGGGCGTCGTGGCCAGGATCAAGGCAGGCCCCGGCGACAGCCTTGCCGTGGACGACGTCATCATGGAGTTCGAGTGACACCGTGACCCGCGCCGCGCTGCATATCGGCGGCAGGCCGCCGCGGCCTCAGCCGCCCCCCATGCGCAGTTCCTCCTGCCGGAACTGGAAGTTGTCGAT
>CAYTBD010000462.1:0-1200 GCA_964435755.1 uncultured Rhodobacterales bacterium | reverse complement strand
GCGCAAGGGCGTCGTGGCGAGAATCAACGCCGGCGCCGGCGACAGTCTTGCCGTCGACGAAGTGATCATGGAATTCGAATGACTCACCCGTCGATCTGGTCGCGGTCCCGGATTTCCTGCTGGCGCAGCGGAAGCTTGTCGATCGACCGCGTGATTTCCCGCACGTCCCAGGGCAGCGGCTTGCGCTGTATGACGCTGCCGTCCTTGGAGAGCAGGGCGAGCATGAAGCCGCGCGGGCGCAGCGCCTGCCGCGCGTCGCTTCGCGCGGAGGGATCGGTATCGGTGACCACTACCACGTCGCGTTCGGCGAGCGCGTCGATCCGCGATCTGATGAGCTCCATCTGCTGGCGGAACCGCGGATCGGCCTCGGTGTCGGCGAAGACCACGACCGGCCGCGCGAGCCAGCGGAAGTCCTCCAGCTCAACCTCCGTGGCCTCGAAGATCTGCGTGGGATCTTCCTGCCATTGCTCGACTGCGGACTCCGGCTGGTCGGTCTGTGCGGCCTGCGCAGCAAGCGGCGACCCCGCCGTGGCGAAGAGCGTTGCGAGAAGTACGGCGGATTTCAGTGTCATGCAGCCTCCTGTCGGGGATGATATAGGACGGACGGCTCGGAAAACGAAGGCATCAATCGCACGACGTCACGCGGTTTTGCGCGGTGACGCAAGGAGAAGCACATGAGCGACTGGAAGTCCCTTGCCGAAAAGGAATTGCGCGGACGTCCCCTGTCCTCGATCGACTGGGAAACGCTCGAGGGGATCCGGGTCAAACCGCTCTACACCGAAGAGGATGCGGCGGGGCTGGAGCATGCCGGGTCGGTGCCGGGATTCGCGCCCTTCACGCGCGGCGTGAAGGCCACGATGTACGCGGGCCGGCCATGGACGATCCGCCAGTACGCCGGCTTCTCGACCGCCGAGGAATCGAATGCCTTCTACCGCAAGGCGCTCGCCGCCGGGCAGCAGGGCGTCTCCGTCGCCTTCGATCTCGCCACGCACCGCGGCTACGACAGCGATCACGAGCGCGTCCTGGGCGATGTCGGCAAGGCGGGTGTCGCGATCGACTCGGTCGAGGACATGAAGATCCTCTTCGACGGCATCCCGCTGTCGGAGGTGTCGGTCTCGATGACCATGAACGGCGCGGTCATCCCGATTCTCGCCAACTTCATCGTCACCGGCGAGGAACAGGGCGTGGACCGCGCGCAGC
>CAYTBD010000461.1:0-2171 GCA_964435755.1 uncultured Rhodobacterales bacterium | reverse complement strand
AGGATCGCCGGGACCGAGACGGCGACGACGAGGATCTCCAACGGCAATCCCATCCGCCAGTAATCACTGAAATCGTAGCCGCCGGGGCCCAGGATCAGGGTGTTGTTCTTGTGACCGATGGGCGTGAGGAAGGCGCAGGACGCGGCGACGGCCACGGCCATCAGGAACGGGTCGGGCGACGCGCCGAGGGCGTCCGCCATCTGGATGCCGACGGGCGCCGCCACGATCGCGGTGGCCGTGTTGTTGAGCACGTCCGACAGCGTCATCGTCACGACCATGAGAACGGTGAGCACCGCCCATGCCGGGAGCCCGTCGGTCAGGCCGACGAGACCGCTCGCGATGAGCTCCGTGCCGCCCGCGGCGTCCAGAGCCGCGCCGAGCGGGATCATCGACCCCAGAAGAACGACCACGGGCCACTCGACATGATCGTAGATCTCGCGGAGCGGGAGGATGCCGCCCGCGGCGTAACCGACCACCACGAGCCCCAGGGCGACGGGCAGGTAGAGAAGCCCGAGCGACGCCGCGAGGACGGCGGCGGCGAACAGACCGATCGCCAGCCAGACCTTGCGGTGGCTCGTGACCGCCAGCCCGCGATCGGCGAGCGGCAGGGCGCCCAGCCAGTCCGCGACGTCGGTGGCGTGGTCCTCGGGCGCGAGGAGAAGAAGGATGTCGCCGGGACGGATCACGGTCTTCCGGACTTCCTTGGTGATCTTTCGCCCGCGCCGGGAGATGCCGAGAAGAACGGTGCGGCGGCGCCAGTTGAGGCCGACGCTCGCCGCCGTCTTGCCCGCGATCCGGGCGTCCTGCTGGACGACCGCCTCGACGACGGTGAGGCCCGCGCTGTCGGCCTCGAGCGTCTCGGTCCGCTTCTCGTCGGCGAAGTCGAGCGACAGCGCCGCGCGGAATTCGTCGAGCGCCTCCGGCGCGGCCTCGAGCACGAGCGCGTCCCCCGGCTGGAGCACGGTGTTGCGCTGGGTGCCGTAGCGCCGCTTGCCGTCCCGGACGAGGCCGAGGATCGCGACGTCATTCGCCTCGGCGGTGTCGTAGAGTTCATGCAGCCGCTTGCCCGCGTGCTTGGACTCCCTGGGGACGGTGAGTTCCGCGATGTAGTCGGTGACCTCGGACATCGCTTCGCGTGACCCCTCCTCTCCCTCGCGGGAGGGAATGAGCCGCCAGCCGAGCAGGGCGACGAAGACAAGCCCGGCGATCGCCGTGATACCGCCCACCGGGGCGAAGTCGAACATCCGGAACGGTTCGCCCAGCTTGTCCTCGCGGATGCCGGAGATGATGATGTTGGGCGGGGTGCCGATGAGCGTCGCCATGCCGCCGAGGATCGTCGCGAAGGAGAGCGGCATCAGGGACAGCCGCGCGGCGCGGCCCGCCTTCCGCGCGGTCTGGATATCGACCGGCATCAGGAGCGCGAGGGCGGCCACGTTGTTCATGAAGGCCGACAGGATGCCTCCGATCCCGCCCATGACGGATATGTGCGCCCCGAGCGGGCGGGTGCTGTCGACAAGGGTGCGCGTGATCAGGAAGACCGCGCCGGACCGGACCAGACCGGCGGAGACGACAAGCACGATCGCCACGATGAAGGTGGCGGGATGGCCGAAGCCCGAGAAGGCCTCATCCACCGGCACGACGCCCAGGACGACGCCGAGAAGCAGCGCCGAGAAAGCCACGAGATCGTAGCGCCAGCGGCCCCAGAGCATCATCGCGAAGACGGCGACGAAGAGCGTGAAGAGGATGGTCTGGTCGGTCGTCACGGCCCGGTCCCCATGTCCCGGCAGAGCCTCCCGCATCGCTCCGGCGGATGCAACCGCCGAGGGTTGCGGCGGGGCGGAGTGGTGCAATATAGAAGCGCGACAGCCAGACATGCGGGAGTTCGGGCCATGGCAGGCCATTCGAAATGGGCCAACATTCAGCATCGGAAGGGGCGGCAGGACGCGGCGCGCTCGAAGCTCTTCTCGAAGCTCTCCAAGGAGATCACCGTCGCCGCGAAGATGGGCGATCCCGATCCCGAAAAGAACCCGCGCCTGCGCCTCGCCGTGAAGGAGGCCAAGGCCAGCTCGGTGCCCAAGGACGTGATCGAACGGGCGATCAAGAAGAGCCAGGGCGGAGATGCCGACACCTACGAGGAGATCCGCTACGAGGGCTACGGGCCCAGCGGCGTC
>CAYTBD010000460.1:0-2174 GCA_964435755.1 uncultured Rhodobacterales bacterium | reverse complement strand
CCCTCTACAAACAGTTCATCGGCACCCGCTCGGCACTGCCCCCGCCAGAGGTCTACGTGAGGGAGCTCATCGCGACACATCTGCAGCAGCGCATGATCTATGCTCGCCTCGGCGCCGACGCAGGGTGGCGACCGCACTCTCTCGACACTGAAGGCGCCGCAGAGGTCGAGGCGGCGCTGTCCTCGGGAGGTGGCGTCGTTCTCTGGCTTCTGCCGCTCGAAATGAACGCCCTGCTCGTCCGGATGGTGTGTCGCGACCGCGCCTGGCCGCTGACGTTCATGTCGCACTGGCGGCATGGCCCGTCGAGAAGTCGGATCGGACAGGCGCTCTTCAACGCGCGGGATTGCCGCATCGAAAGCCGGTTCGGCCGACGTCTGATCATGACGGAAACCGATACCGCCAGGCCCCTGGCCGAGGCGGCGCGGATCCTTCGCGATGGCGGCATTGTCGGCTTTCGAGGGATCGGATGGACAAAGCGGCCCGTCCATTATCGGTTCTTCGAGGGTCACCTGCACCTCGCGCTGGGCGCTCCGGTCATGGCGCAGCGCACCGGGGCCGCCCTCTTCGTCGTGTCGTCCTGCCGGACAGATGAGGGATTTCGCGTATGCTTTACCGCCGTCGACGCGGCCCGGCGCCGCCCTCCCGAAGCGCTCGGCGCTGCCTTTGTCGCGCATCTGGAAGGGCCGTGATCGCCGCGCCGTCGCTTTGGTCGGTGATGTCGAGACAGTGGCAACCGGGACCCTTTCCTGCGAATGTCGAGATGGGGCCGCGTGCATCCTAGTCGCGGACTTCTGCGAGCAGAGCGGAAAAGTGTCCGGTGAGGTACCGCGTCGGCAGGTGTTCCAGCAACTCGAAAGGACGCAGCGCTGCGAGGAATGCAGGTGCGAGACCCGGCAGGGAGGCTCGCTCGATCAGCGCGCCGAGCCAGACCGCGCTGACCCGTGGGCAGTGCACGATCGCGGTCCTCTCCAGCACCCGGTAGCCTGCGCGCTCCACCATCTCCCGCATCGCCGCTGGTCGGAGCGTCACGCCGCAGCGGTAGGGCACCAGACCGGTCTTGCGCATCAGCCTCTCGCTCAGCCGGGCACGCAGCGCGATCTTCGGATTGAGCGGGTTGTCGAGCGACAGGACAAGTCTTCCGCGGGGCGCGGTAACACGGCGGATTTCACCGAGCGACCGCTCGATGTCACGCGTGCTGTCGAAATGGTCGAGCGTCGACAGCGAGATCACGGTTTCGAACGTCTCGTCGGGATAGGGGAGATCCCTGATATCCGCGACACGAACCGCCATCCCGGGGTGACGCGTCCGGGCCGCTTGGGCCGTGGCGAGCGACAGGTCAATACCGTGGATGGCGTGTGAATACGCACTCATGATCTCGTAGAGGCCATCACTCAACGCCTCGTCAAAGAGATCGGTCTTCAGCGACGCACCGGATCCCGGCCGCAACCATCGGCACAGCAGATCGCCCGTGACGTGGTCGCTGTGCCTCCGCCAGATCCGTTGCCGCCCGGACGCCACCCAGGACCTGCCGACCGCCTCCCAGATCGCGGCGTCTTCATCGGCGGTCGACGCTGCGGTCGGTTCGCTGCGGGATTGTCGGGAGCCCGAGCCGTCGGACATGTCCTTCTCACTCCTCCGCGCGGATGGCGAACTCCAGAGTAACGCAACGCTCCGACGGCCAGCAAGCGTCCCCCCTACCACTTGCCCCCCGCAAGACCCCCGGCAACATAGCTCCAGAGGGTAGGTTCGACGCAAATCGCCTGCGCGGGACCGGTCGGACGTGCGTCGAGCGGACCATCGAGCGCAAGGGCGATCGCGTTCAGGAGGGCCGGAAGGCCGGCGATCGTCAGAACGGTTGGATAAAGCGCGATGTTGCCCCGAGGGCGGCAGAAAATCTGTTCGACGACCGGCCCGGTGTCGAGGCCATCGTCGATGAGGTGGATAGTCGTGCCGAAATTCCCGGGATCGTTGCGACGGAGCGCCCAGTACCCGGTATGAACGCCTCGGTATCCTGGCGTGATTCCAGGGTGCAAGTTCAGGATCGGTGCATTGCAGGCTGCAATCGTTTCTCTGGAGAGCCTTCGTGTCGCAAAGACGACGACCGCGTCCGGCGCCGATGCCGCAATAATGCGCCTCGCCGGCTCGGAATTGACCGTCTCCACGCGGTGAATTCT
>CAYTBD010000459.1:0-2177 GCA_964435755.1 uncultured Rhodobacterales bacterium | reverse complement strand
GTCATGCTCGACTATCTGAGCGAGGACCTGGGAGACTACGAGCGCACGGGGCATGCCTCCGCGACGATCGAGCATTTTCTCGGTCGGGCCCGCTGCCTCGCGGATGCCGACCGGATCGCCATGAAGTTCGCGGCCTGAGACGGCTGAGCCGGTGTGTCCCCAGGGTGGGGCCGGACGGCACCTGCCCCCGGGTCTCGAAAAAACCTGCCGCCCGGGCCGTGGATCTGCTTGCCCATCCACGGTGACCCTGCGTAAGGTCCCGGACGAACGATCATGTCGATCTCCTGACCTCCGGTGCAGTTTCGGCTGCACCGGTTTTTTTTCGTGGGTGTCCGCGAGCCGTCCTGCGACACGGTCGAGGCCGAGACCACATCGACTGATGCGCCCCCGATCGTCGGCGTCGGCGACACGGCCTACGACGTCTTGCGCGACACGCCGGAGACGGTGCACGGGCTCGAACGGGTCCACGTGGAGGATCCTGTCTTCTCGACCACATTTCACCTCTTCAGCTCCGATCCACAGGCACCGTTCGCTTCTCGACGATCGGCTTGCTCGAACGTCTCCAGCGCGCCCGATGCGGACCGAACGGTTCTTTTCGTGCCAGGCATCCCTTATCTGTTGGCGAAGTCGCCATGCGCGACACCAAACTCTGATACGCGAACCGCGGGAACTTTCCCTTGTCCCGAGACATCAACGTGATCCTCTGCGTCGTGACTCACCGCCGCGTGAAGCTGGACGACCGTGCCTGCGAGGAAGCCCGCAATGGCGAGCCGGCGTGGCGCCAGGTCGTGCACGGATAGCCATCTGCGCCCATCGACGACGGGCGCCCCTGAGCCGCGGCGCTGGCCACTTTCGCGGCGCTCGGCGGAGCAATCGGCTCCCCGCTCATTAGCGAATTGCAAGAACAAGGAGCATCTCCATGGAAGCCAGACTGATTGCCCTTCTGATCCTGTTGCCCTTCACGCTGGTCTTCATCTACGCGGGTATCCACGAATACCGGCGCTACAAGTCCGAAGGTCGCGCGAACTACGGGCTGGTCTACGACGAAGAAACCGGGACGACCCACGTGGGCGGCATCGCCGAAGACGAAGAAAGCTACGACCCCGATGAGTTCGACCCCAGCGACCACAACCAAGGGGAAATCAGCACCGAGAGCGAACACGATCGGGCAAAGGGCTAGCGTTCCCCCCCTGACGGGCCGAGACGCTTCTTGAGACGGGCTGGAATCTTCTCGAGGTGGAAGGTGGGGGAGATCGCAAACGCTTCCGGAGGGGATGTCCGTCGCGCTCGCGCGACGCTGATCGCGAAGGGGGCCGAGGATGCCGGGCTGAAGCTGGAAATCCATGACGGCCCGTTGGCGCGGACGGTAGACCGCACGGCCGCAGCGCCCTCGACCGGGTCCGGCAGGTGTTGGACCGCAGCGCTCAGAGCCGCTCGAGATGCCCCGGCGCCACCTCTGTCCGCACCGAACGCCCCATCATCTCCAGGAGCGCGTAGATCCGCCCCGCCTCCGGGATCTCCTCGATCCGGGCCAGCATGTCGGCGAACGGCCCCGCGACGATCCGGACGCGCTCGCCCACGCCGAACTCCTGCTCGCGCGTCACCAGCCGCTCGTCCGGCCCGGTGCGTGCCAGAAGCCCGGCGATGAGCGGGGGCGGCACCTCGGCCGGGCCCGCCGCGCCGAAGCCCACGACCTTCGCGACCCCGTAGGTGGCGTTGATCGCCCGCCAGGTCTGCGCGTCGGGTGCCACTCGCACGAAGAGATAGCCCGGGAACAGCGGCCGTTCCGCCTCCGCGAGCCGCCCCGCCCGCCGACGCGTGACACGCCGCTGGGGCATGAAGCTGTCGATGCCCTGGCGTGAGAGATTGGTGCGCGCCCGGCCGAACCCGCCGGGTTTCAGCTGCGCGAGAAACCAGTGCCGCGCCGCGTCGTTCTCAAGATCCGGCGCCGCCATGGCTATTTCGCCCCGAACCCGGTCAGCATCACGCGGACGGTCTGCGCGAGGACGTGGAGATCGGTCAGGAGGCGCGCCTTGCGCACGTAGAAGGCATCGTAGCGCGCCTTGCGACGGATGATGTCGGAGGTGTCGGCAGGCCAGAGCTGCGCGGTTCCGGTTACGCCCGTCGCCGCCTCGAGGACGAGGCGCTTCCGCCGTGAGGGCTGCCGCAGGAAGGTG
>CAYTBD010000458.1:0-2179 GCA_964435755.1 uncultured Rhodobacterales bacterium | reverse complement strand
CCGCCGCCGCCCGCATCCGCCCGGGCGTGTCGAGCGACAGGGTGTAGGCCGTCACCACCGGCCCGGGCTGCGCGAGGCCCGCAAGCTCCCAGACCCGCCGTCCCGCCGACTTGGCCTCCCGGTCCCAGAGCGCGCAATCGACCGCGTTCCGCGCGGCGCCGGGCGGAAGCGCCGTCTGCAAGGCCGCGCGTGTGATGCCTTCGGGCAATGCCGCGATCTCGGCCGCAACGCTCGCGAGGCTTTCGCCATACCGCGCATACGGCACGCATTCGCCCCGGCCCGACGCGCCGTCGCGCTCCACCCGGACCGTCAGCACCTGCGCCTCGGTCCGCGACCCGCGCGAGATCGTGAACGCCTCGCGCAAGCGGAAGCTCTCCGGCGTCGCGACGATGCCCATCAGATGCCGTCCAGCGCGCCGACGAGCCGCGCGGCCCCGTAGCGGTAGGGATCGACCGTCGGCAGCCCCATCCGCTTTTCGGTCTCGTCGAGATACGCCTGCGCCTCGTCCTCGCCCAGCGCCTTCGTGTTGACCGAGATCCCCACGACCTCGCAGGCCGGGTTGACGATGCGCGCCAGCGGCAGCGCGGTATCGCGGAGCTGTTCCAGAGACGGGAGCGCGTAATCGGGCAGGCCGCGCATATGGGCGCGGGTCGGCTCGTGGCAGAGGATCAGCGCGTCTGGCTGGCCACCGTGGATCAGCGCAAGCGTCACGCCGGAGAAGGACGCGTGGAACAGGCTCCCCTGCCCCTCGATCAGGTCCCAGTGGTCGGGGTCGTTGTCCGGCGTCAGCCACTCGATGGATCCCGCCATGAAATCCGCCACGACGGCATCGAGCGGAACGCCGTCCCCGGTGATGAGGATGCCGGTCTGCCCCGTCGCCCGGAAGGTGCCCTTCATGCCGCGCCCCGACATCTCCCGCTCCATGGCGAGCGCCGTGTACATCTTGCCGACCGAGCAGTCGGTGCCGACGGCGAGGCAGCGCTTGCCCGTCCGCCTGACCCCGTTCGCGATCGGATATGTCACCTCGGGCACCCGCACGTCATGCAGTGCCCGGCCATGCGCCTTTGCCGTCGCCACGAGATCCGCTTCGTCGGTGAGAAGCTCGTGCAAGCCGCTCGCAAGATCGAAGCCCTGTTCCAGAGCGGTGTGCAACTCCGCCTTCCACGTATCCGGGATCACTCCGCCGCGGTTGGCGACGCCGATCACGAGCGTTCTCGCCCCCGCTTCGCGTGCCTCCGAAAGGCTCATGTCGGGCAGGCCGAGGTCCGCCTTGCAGCCCGGCATGCGCAACTGGCCCAGCGCGAAGTCCGGCCGCCAATCCCGAACGCCCTGCGCGACCTTGGCCGCAAGCTGGTCCGGCGCGTCGCCGAGGAAGAGAAGATATGGCGTCTGGATCATGGCGTCCTCCGTAAGGTCAGAATGGAGATGCCACCGGTCAAGCTCAATGTCCTTTCAAATTCGTGGCGGGAAGCTTGCGATCCGGTAAAGATATTACGCCTTTAGCCGAATTCCGCGCACGATGCTTCGGCTGATCATGGTGCATGGCGCAGGATGTGCCCGGCTCCGCTGCGGCCGTGTCTCGCACTTGCAGCATTCAGGGCAATAATCTACCCGATGGCCAGACTGTCACGAAACATCATTGCCGGAGAGCCCGATGTCCTTCCGCGTTCAGCCCGCCGCCCCCGCCCGCCCGAACCGCTGCCAGCTCTTCGGTCCCGGCTCCCGCCCCGGACTCTTCGAGAAGATGGCGGCAAGCGCAGCGGATGTCATCAATCTCGACCTCGAGGACTCGGTCGCGCCCGACGACAAGGCCGAGGCGCGGACGAACGTCATCGGCGCGATCGGCGATATCGACTGGGGCAGGAAGACGCTCTCCGTGCGGATCAACGGGCTGGACACGCCGTTCTGGTACCGCGACGTGGTGGACCTTCTGGAAAACGCCTCCGATCGGCTCGACCAGATCATGATCCCCAAGGTCGGCAACGCGTCGGACATCTACGCGGTCGATGCGCTGGTCTCGGCCGTCGAGGCGGCGAAGGGGCGGACAAAAAAGCTCGCCTTCGAGGTCATCATCGAGACCGCGGCGGGACTCTCCCATGTGGAGGAGATCGCGGCGGCCTCGCCCCGGCTTCAGGCGATGAGCCTCGGCGCCGCCGATTTCGCGGCCTCGATGGGGATG
>CAYTBD010000457.1:0-2188 GCA_964435755.1 uncultured Rhodobacterales bacterium | reverse complement strand
CGGGAGGGCTGGAAACAGGATCCGCACTGCCAGGGCTCTGAGAAGACCGCAGAGCAGGCCGCCTGGGATCCCCCCAACCCCCGCCCGGTGAACTGGGAGGAGGCCATCTACAACAAGACAGCCTACTGCCGCCAGCTCATGGAGGCCTGGAACCGTGAGCGAAAGGGCAAGAAGCCGGTGCGGCTCTGCCCGCTCGGGCCGGCCCTTCTGCGGCTGCGGGACGAGATCGCCACCGGGCAGGTGCCGGGCCTGCGCGACGCGCTTGCCGAGCCGTTTTACGGCTTTGCCGGCCTGTTCGAGGACGATGTGCGCCTCAACGCCAAAGGCGACTACTTCCTGGCCTGCGTCGAGTATGCCTGCATGTTCGGCGAGTCGCCCGGGGGAAAGGCCGATGCCGCGGGTACGGGGCTCAGCCAGGAACAGGCCCAACAACTGGCACGCATCGCCTGGGAGGCGGTGAAGGCCGAGCCGGCCACCGGCCACGTCGAGCCGGAGAAGGCCTGGTTCCCGGTCGCCGGTTCGCCCCACCCGTCTGTCCCTTTCGAGTTCTACTCCCCGAAAGTGGAGGTGACCGTCACCCACAGCCACGCTGACGACGAACCCACCGCAGAGTATGCCTCGGGCCTGCTCCTGAACCGCCACGTATGGCCCAGGCGTTTCCTCAAGCCCTGCATCCCGGTGACCCGCGACAGTCCCGGCCGCGACGAGTCGCCCCTGGGGACCAGTCTGCCCCTGGCTGTCTTCCCCAAGTCTCATGGCGATTGGCCGCCTTCAACCTTCCTCTACCCCGAGCGGGAGGGCGTGAAATGGGGCGGCGAGCTCATGGACGAGGTGAACAAGGAGGACGGCCGCACCCTGCACCAGGTCCAGTGGGACTACCTGCAGATGCACGTCAACCGCGCCTACGACCACTACATCAAGCAGCATCAGGACATCTGGCCGGACTCGCTGGACGAGGAGAATCGCTGGGGCACCACACCGAGGCATGATCGTATCGATCGCGAACTGACACCGGAGTATCTCGAAAAAAAGCGCGCACAACTTACCCCCTACCAGAAGTACGTTGCCGTCGCCAACTACGCCTCCGGCTCCCATTGTCGCCTCTTGGAGGGCCAGCCATGGCCCAGTTACCACGGTGTCGATACCCTGTTCCACAACTCCCATTGCGCCGGCAGTTCCAAGGTGGCCCTGATGATGCTCCAGGTGGCCGGTTTCAAAACGCGCTATCTCGGCTTCCACAATCACGTCTCCACCGAGATCAAGGTGAACGGGAAGTGGGTCTACACCGACAGGAACGTCGCCGACGGCAGGGACAATCGTAGCCTCCACGGCTGGGCGGAGATTACGGGGCAGCCGAACGTCTTCGGATACATCGGCCGCGGCAATTCCCAGATCAGAAAGGGCCGCGAAAGGTGCGTCTACAGCGTCACCACAGGCATGTACTGGCACCACCTGAGCGGTATCTCGCAACAAGACCCGGCCTTTTGTCAGAAGGGCGGTATGTGGAATTACTACTACGCGCCCATGAACGCCAGCGCCCTCTATCCGACCGTGCGCACCCACATCTGGCATATCATCAAGGGGGAAGAGCCGATTCTCGAGCTCTTCCGTCCCCGCGGCATGGGCCATGACATTGCACTCAAGCCGGGCATGAAGGTGCGCCAGCGCTTCTGGCTGAGCAACTGCTGCGACAACCCCATCACCGCTGCCTCGGCCGAATTCCGGGTCAGGGGCAATGACGATGGGCTGGTCTGCAGCCTGGATGGTCACGTATTGAAACAGCGAAACGGCAACTCCTGGCGCCTGCCGGTCGACCTGCTGACGCCGGGTGAACATGAACTCGTTCTGCACAACACGGGAACCTCCCAGCGGGAGTTGACCTTCCTGCCGGACTTCGTGCGCCCCTACCTGAATCCGGTCAGCGGTGCGCCGATCGAGATCCGGCCAGAGAAGTGAGACCCGGACCGGCTGTCGGCGTTATCCCACGACTCGGTGCGGCCGCACATCTGCGGAAGATGAACAAATAGGAGGCGAACCATGCAACGGACAATGTTGAGGATTTTGGTGGCGGCGATGCTTCTGTTAGCCGGAACCGTTTCGGCACAGGCGCAGGAGGAGTTTCAGATGCCCAGGACCGAGGAGGGCTGGACCGACCTGCAGAAGCTTCTCGTCCCCAGTGACGGCAGCC
>CAYTBD010000456.1:999-2192 GCA_964435755.1 uncultured Rhodobacterales bacterium | reverse complement strand
CGACATCGAGGGGGAACTCGGACCCCAGGTCGTCACCGCCGTGAACGAGGCGCTGCGCATCTCCGCCGTGGGGTCGCGCGACAGCGTTCATGGACAGCTTCGGACGCTTCTCGACCGGCATCGCCCCGACGAGGTGATCCTGACGGGCCAGATCCACGATCACGCCGCGCGCCTGCGGTCCTTCGAAATCGCCGCGGAAGTCATGGCAGACCTCGACCGCGCCGCCGCCGCATGACGCCGGCCGACCTCGTCGTCACGCCGACCGCCGTCCGTTTCCTTGGCCGCCGGTTTCCCCGGACGGTCGGGCGCGGCGGGGTCACGGACGACAAGCGCGAAGGCGACGGCGCGACGCCGCGCGGCACCCATCGGATCGTGGGCATGCTCTACCGTCCCGACCGGATGGCGCGGCCCGCCGACTGGGCGCTGCCGATCCGCCCCGGCGACCTCTGGTCCGACGATCCCGCCGATCCCGACTACAACCTCATGGTCCGCGCCCCGCACGGTCCCTCGCACGAGACGCTCCGTCGCCCGGACCCCCTCTACGACCTCGTGATCCTGACCGACTGGAACTGGCCGCAGGCTGTCCCGGGCCGGGGTTCGGCGATCTTCCTTCACCAGTGGCGCAAGCCCGGCCGGCCGACAGCGGGCTGCGTTGCCCTGCGCCCCGATCACCTGCGCTGGATCGCCGCCCGTATCCGGTTCCGGTCGCGGATCGTCGTACTCTGATCAGGCGACCTCGCGCATGACCTCCCAGTAGGTCGAGCCGGACACGACGACCTCGCTCATCCGCTTGCCCCAGTCGTCGTGCATCTCGATCGAGGCGATCCGGTCGAAGAACTCCTGCAACTCGTTCAATCCGCCGATCTTCAGCTCCATCTCGACATGCGATTCCCTCGCGCCGACGGAACCTGTCGCGATCCGGGCCTTGTCCGTCTCGAGGTTGGTCTGGCGGCCGATCTGTTCGTCCCATTCCTTCACCAGCCCGATCGCCTCGGACTTGTGACCGAACTTCGCGTCGAAGTGCCAGCGTGCGATCATCATGGCGTAACCCTCCCGAGGTTCGTGTTGGTCCCGCCAGTTCCGTGGCACAGCCTAGGGTGAGTCGGGTTGAACCTCCAAACCGGGTCCGTCACTCGCCGTAGGGCACCCAGATCGTCTTGATCTCTGTCGCGGCGGACAGGAAGGCGTGCCCC
>CAYTBD010000456.1:0-989 GCA_964435755.1 uncultured Rhodobacterales bacterium | reverse complement strand
CGGCTCCGAACCAGTCCCGCGCCTTGCCGTCGTTCACCCATGTCCGCTTGAGCGTCCCCGCGCTTTCCCTCTCCACGACCTCCGAGAGATCCGACGACGAAAACGACCAGACCGCGTCCACGTCCATGTGCCCGGCAAGCTGCGGCGCCAACTCGGCATGGCTTCCGGTCAGGATGTTCACCACGCCCCCCGGCACGTCCGAGGTGTCGAGCACCTGGTAGAAATCCGTCGCGGCAAGCGGCCAGGGCTCCGAGGCGACCGCCACCACCCGGTTCCCCATCGCGATGGCCGGGGCGACGGTCGACACCAGCCCCAGAAGCGGCGCCTCGTCCGGACACAGCATTCCGATCACGCCCACCGGTTCGTTCATCGCCAGCGCGATGCCCCGGATCGGCACGCCCTTCGCGCGCCCGTCGAACTTGTCGGCCCAGGCGGCCCAGGTGAACAGCCGCCGGACGGACGCCTCCACCTCGTCCGCGCCGTCGCGCCCGGTCAGGTCGTGGATGCGCCGCGCGAATTCGTCAGCCCGCGCCGCGAGGTTCTCGGCCACGTAGTAGAGGATCTGCGCGCGGAGGTGCCCCGTGGTCTTCGACCAGCCCTTCGCGCCCTGCGCCGCCTCGACCGCGTTGCGGATGTCCTTGCGGTTGGCAAGGCCCACGTGGCCCAGAAGCTTCCCCCGCTTCGACCAGACCGCCTTGGAGTACCCGCCATCGGGCCGGGCCTGCTTGCCGCCGACATAAAGCTTCGCCGTCCTGTCGATCCCCGAGGCCTCGCCGTTGCCCGGATCGGGGAACGGGTCCACCTTCTTCAACGCCTTCGCCGCGCCCCTGGGCCTCGTGTAGGCCAGAAGCCCCTCCCAGCCGCCTTCGCGGCCGAACCCGCTCTCCCGTACGCCGCCGAACCCCGCCGCCGCGTCAAAGAGGTTCGTCGCATTGACCCAGACGACCCCCGCCGCCAGCTTCGGCGCCACGTCGAGCGCGAGGTTCACG
>CAYTBD010000455.1:0-2213 GCA_964435755.1 uncultured Rhodobacterales bacterium | reverse complement strand
GAGCATGAGATCGGCCGCGAAGCCGGGCTTGTAGCCGGTGTCGGCGGGGCTCTTGGGGCCGATCCCGGGGGCGGGGCAGTAGGTGGTCATCGACCAGCTCTGGCCCGAGGAGGTCGAGACGACGTCGAACATCGCCTGCCGGTCGAGCCCCAGCTTGTCGGCCAGCGCGAAGGCCTCGCAGGTCACGATCATCGTGGCCCCGAGGATCATGTTGTTGCAGATCTTGGCCGCCTGCCCGTTGCCCGAGGCGCCGCAATGGACGGCCCTGGCGCCCATGATTTCGAAGAGCGGTTCCGCCTTCGCGAAGGCCTCGGCCGAGCCGCCGGCCATGAAGGTGAGCGTGCCCGCCTCGGCGCCGCCCACGCCGCCGGAGACCGGGGCGTCGACGGGCAGGAGCCCCGCGGCCTCGGCCTCGGCGGCCACGGCGCGGGCGCTTTCGACATCGACGGTCGAGCAGTCGACGAAGGCCGCGCCCTTGCGCATCGCGGGTATGATGTGCTTCGACACATCCCGCAGGATCTCACCGTTGGGGAGCATCGTCACAACGACGTCCGCCCCGCGCGCCGCCTCCGCGGCCGAGGCCGCGGCGCGCACGCCGGCGGGTGCGGGGGCGGCCAGGTCGAAGCCCGTGACCTCGTGCCCTGCCGTCGCGAGGTTGCGCGCCATCGGCGCGCCCATGTTGCCCAGTCCGATGAAGCCGATCTTCATTCCACGTCCTCCCTCACAGTCTCAGCTCGTCCGGCCCGAGCGGCGCGAGCATGGCGGCGATTTCCTCTCCGGTGACGTCCTCGATCGAGGCGTGCCGCCAATGCGGGGTCCTGTCGCGGTCGATGAGCGCGGCGCGGATGCCTTCGATGAAATCGCCCTGTTCCGCCGCCCGCCAGGTGAAGCGGAACTCGGCCGCCAGCGCGTCTCGGATGCCGCGGCCCCTGACCCTCCGGATGGCTTCGTGGGTGCAGGCCGCCGACAGCGGGCTCTGGCGGCTCAGGGTCTCGAGCGTCGTCCGGGCGAACGGGGTGTCGTCGGCGCGGAGCGACGCGGCGACTTCGTGCAGCGAGGGATGGCCGAAGTGCCGGTCGATCACGGCGCGGTCCCCGGCGAGCGGTGCGTCCGGGGCAGGGCCCGCCGCGCCGGCGACGAGGCCCGCGTCGCCCGAGCGCTCGAGTTCCGCGATCAGCGCCGGCCAGTCGTCCTCGGGGACATGGACGTCCGCGAAACCGGCCAGCAGGGCATCGCCCGGACCCATGCGGTATCCCGTCGTGCCGAGGAATTCGCCGAGGTGCCCCGGCGCGCGTGACAGAAGATGCGTGCCGCCGACATCGGGAATGAGGCCGATCGCGCATTCGGGCATGGCGATGCGCGAGGTGTCGCCCACGATCCGGTGCGAGCCGTGACCCGCGACGCCGACGCCGCCGCCCATCGTGTAGCCCTGCATGAAGGCGACATAGGGCTTCGGGAACTCGGCTGTCTTCAGGTCGAGGCTGTATTCCGCGGCGAAGAAGCGGCGGCCGAAATCGTAGTCGCCCGCGGATGCGGCGCGGTGCATGTCGGCGATGTCTCCGCCCGCGCAGAAGGCGCGGTCGCCGGCGCCGTCGATCACCACGAGGGCGACCCCGGGATCCCCGCGCCACGCGTCGAGTGCGGCCTCCATCGCGGAGCACATCTCCCAGGTCAGCGCGTTGAGCGCCCCGGGCCGGTTGAGCGTGATGCGGCCGGCCCGGCCCTCTTTGCGGATCAGGACGTCGCTCATGCCCGCCCGACCATCTGCCGCGCGACGATCATCCGCATGATCTCGTTCGTGCCCTCGAGGATCTGGTGGACCCGCAGGTCGCGGACGGTCTTCTCGATGCCGTAATCGGCGAGGTAGCCGTAGCCGCCGTGAAGCTGGAGGCACTGGTCGGCGATGCGGCTGCCCGCCTCGGTCACGAACTTCTTCGCCATCGCGCAGAACGTGCCGGCGTCGGGCGCGCCATGGTCGAGCTTCCAGGCCGCCTGCCGCAGGAACGTGCGCGCCGCCTGCAGCTCGATCTCCATGTCGGCGAGGCGGAACTGGAGCGCCTGGAACCGGTCGATCGTCTTTCCGAACGCGGTACGCCCGGCCATGTAGGCGAGGGTGGCGTCGAGCGCCGCCTGCGCCGCGCCGAGCGAGCAGGCCGCGATGTTGAGCCGGCCGCCGTCGAGACCCGCCATCGCATAGCGGAAGCCGTGGCCTT
>CAYTBD010000454.1:0-2222 GCA_964435755.1 uncultured Rhodobacterales bacterium | reverse complement strand
GAGACCGAGCCGGTCGTGCCGACGGTCGAGTCGCCGCCGGCGCAGGCCGAACCGGTGGAGGTGGCCGAACCCGAACCCGAGGACACCGCCGCGCCGCGCGCCGACATCGCACCGGCCGATGCGCCGGTGGCGAGTGCCGACGCCCCGGCCGCGGCCGAGAGCCCCCGGCAGACCGAGGCACCCTCTGTTGGGGTGACCACGGCCGATCCCGACCGGGCGGGGCAGGAGACGCCCGCGGCGCCGCCCGCCGCCGAGCCGCCGTCGGACCGGCCCGAGATTCCCGCGCTCGACACGGCCCTGCCCGCGCCGCCCGACGCGGTCGCGCAGCCCGTCGCGCCCATGAGCGAAGGCGCGGCCAACGTCGCGCCGTCGGACCCGGACCCGGCCACCGTGACCGAGGAGGTCGCCGCGCTCGGCGAAAGCGCTGAGCCGATGTCGGCGCCCTCCGTCGAAACCGAAAGCGCCGCGGCGCCGCCGGCCCCGGCGCCGTCGGACCCGCCGTCCGCCCCCACGGCCGACGCAGATCCCGGCACCGGCGACGAAATCGCCGCCGCCCTGCCCGAGACCGGCTCGGACGCGCCCCCGGCCACGACGCCGGCCGAGGCGCCGAGCGCGCCCGCGACCGAGACGACCGCTCCCGCGCCGCCCCCGGGGACATCGCCGTCCGAGCCGTCCGCGCTCGACGACACCGGCCTGCCGCAGGTGGGCTTCAGCGGCGCGTCCGGCGTCAAGGTCAACCGGTTGCCGACGATCGGGGACGGGGAGGACGGACCGGCGCCCGAAGAGGCGTCTGAGGAGGTTGCCGGGGACGCGCCCGCCGCGGAGGAGGATCCCGACGCCCCGCCGCTCGTCCGGCACGCCGTTCCCTTCGAGAACCCCGATCTCGCGCCGGTCCTTTCGGTCGTCCTTCTTCACGACGATCCCGTCGCGCCCGGCCCCGCGACCGGCCTCGACCTGCCGGCGCAGGTGAGTTTCGCGGTCGATGCGGGTCTGCTCGAGGCGGGGAGCATCGCCGACGCCTACCGCGACGCGGGCCGCGAGGTCGTGCTCGTCCCGACGCTGCCGCCCGGCGCGGCGCCCTCCGATGTCGAGGTCGCGCTCGAGGTCAACCTCGCCACGGTGCCCGAGGCGGTGGCGGTGATGGACCGGCCCGACGGCGGCTTCCAGTCCGAACGCGCCGCCGTGGCGCAGGTGGTCGACGCGATCTCGCAGACCGGGCACGGGCTCGTCACCTTTCCGCGCGGGCTCAACACCGCCCAGCAACTCGCCGAACGCGCCGGCGTGCCGTCGCGTCTGGTGTTCCGGGTCTTCGAGGCCGGCAACGCCGACGCGGTCCTGCGCACGCTCGATCAGGCGGCGTTCCGCGCGCGGCAGGAAGGGGTCGTGATCCTCGTCGGAGAGGCCGAACCCGCCACGGTCAATGCGATCCGCAGCTGGATCGAGGGCAACGGCGACGAACAGGTGGTGTTCGCGCCGATCTCGGCGGCGCTGACGGCGGAGTGATCAGCCCGCGAGCGTCACCAGAGCGTGGCGCTTGCGGCCCGCGGACAGCTTGACCGGCGCGGCGAGCCGCGCGGCGTCCAGCATCAGCCCCGGATCGGTCAGCAATTCGTCGTCGATCCGCGCGCCGTGGTCGGCGATCAGCCGCTTGGCCTCCTTGCCGGTCTTCGCGAGTCCCGTGCGCACGATGAGCTGGACGACGGAGATGCCGTCGCCGATCTCGTCTGCCGACAGCGAAAGCGTCGGCAGATCCTCGCCCACGCCGCCCTTCGCGAAGACCTCGCGCGCCGTCCCCTCCGCCGCCTCGGCCGCCTCGCGCCCGTGCAGGAGTGCGGTGACCTCGTTGGCGAGCCGGATCTTCGCGGCGTTGATCTCCGATCCGCCGAGCGTGCCCAGACGCTCGCACTCCTGCACCGGCAACTCGGTGTAGAGCTTGAGGAACCGGCCCACGTCGGCGTCGGTCGTGTTCCGCCAGAACTGCCAGAACTCGTAAGGGCTCAGCATGTCGGCGTTGAGCCAGACCGCGCCGCCGGCCGACTTGCCCATCTTGCGGCCGTCGGAGGTGGTCAGGAGCGGCGAGGTCAGCCCGAAGACCTCGTCGTCCAGCACCCGGCGCGTCAGGTCGATGCCGTTGACGATGTTGCCCCACTGGTCCGACCCGCCCATCTGGAGCCGGCAGCCGTAGCGGCGGTTCAGTTCGAGAAAGTCGTAGGCCTGCAGGA
>CAYTBD010000453.1:0-2239 GCA_964435755.1 uncultured Rhodobacterales bacterium | reverse complement strand
ACGACATGCAGATCGCCTGCATCGAGGGGATCGCGGCGCTGGCCCGCGCGACGACCTCCGCGGAGGCGGCGGCGGCCTACCAGGGCGAACAGATGACCTTCGGGGCAGACTACCTGATCCCCAAGCCCTTCGACCCGCGCCTCATGGGCGTCGTCGCCGGCGCGGTCGCCAAGGCCGCCTGCGCCACCGGCGTCGCCGAACGTCCGATCGAGGACTTCGAGGGGTACAAGCGCAAGCTCGACGGGTCGGTCTTCAGGTCCGCGCTCATCATGCGGCCCGTCTTCGAGGCGGCGGCGACGGCGGAGCGCAAGATCGTCTTCGCCGAAGGCGAGGACGAGCGCGTGCTCCGCTCCGCGCAGGCGATGATCGAGGAGACGACGGATGCGCCGATCCTGATCGGACGTCCCGAGGTGATCGAGACGCGCGCCGAGCGCATTGGTCTGCCGATCCGTCCAGGCCGGGATTTCGAGGTAGTGAACCCCGAAAACGACCCGCGCTACCGCGAATACTGGGAAACCTACCACGCGATCATGGAGCGCCGCGGCGTGACGCCGGACCTCGCCAAGGCGATCATGCGGACCAACACCACCGCCATCGCCGCGGTGATGGTCCATCGCGGCGAGGCCGACAGCCTGCTGTGCGGCACCTTCGGGCAGTATCTGTGGCATCTGAATTACGTCCGGCAGGTGCTGGCGGTGGGCGGGCTTCATCCGGTCGGGGCGCTCAGCCTGATGATCATGGAGGACGGGCCGCTGTTCATCGCCGACACCCAGGTCCATCCAGACCCGACGCCCGAACAGATCGCCGAGGTCTCGGTGGTCGCGGCGCGCCATGCGCGCCGGTTCGGGCTGGTCCCGCAGGTCGCGCTCTGCTCGCACAGCCAGTTCGGAAACCTCGACACCGCCTCGGGGGTGAAGATGCGCCGTGCTCTGGAGCTTCTCGACGCGCAGGAGCCGGACTTCGCCTACGAGGGCGAGATGCATGTCGACGCCGCGCTCGACCCCGACCTGCGCGCGCGCATCTTTCCGAACGCGCGGATGGAGGGCGCGGCGAACATCCTGATCTTCTCGAATACCGACGCCGCCTCGGGCGTCCGCAACATCCTGAAGGCCCGCGCGCGGGGGCTGGAGGTGGGGCCGATCCTCATGGGGATGGGCAACCGCGCCCATATCGTGACGCCGTCGATCACCGCGCGCGGGCTTCTCAACATGTCCGCCGTCGCGGGCACGCCGGTGGCGCATTACGGCTAGACAGGGAAGCCGTCATCGGTGCTCCGTCGCCTGGAGCGCCGGCGCGGCGCCTCTCGGGCGCATTCGGAGCGGCCATTCGGATGCCTGTGCGCGTCAACCGTGACGGCGTGGCGCAGGCAATGATCTTGCCGTCGGGCACCCCGCTGCGTAAGGACATTTCCGGGACGTGGAGGAGCACACTCATGACATATGCCGAGGTCTATGCTGCGTGGAAATCGGACCCGGAGCGGTTCTGGATGGAGGCCGCGGAGACGATCGACTGGGATCGCAAGCCCACCAAGGCCCTCTTCGACGAGAACGCGCCGATCTACGAGTGGTTCTCCGACGGCCTGGTCAACACCTGCTGGAATGCGGTGGACCGGCACGTGGAGGCGGGGCACGGCGACCGGACGGCGATCATCTACGACAGCCCGGTGACCCATACCAAGCACACGATCACCTACGCGGAGCTGCGCGACAGGGTCGCGAGCCTTGCCGGCGCGCTGAAGGCAAAGGGGGTGGGCAAGGGCGACCGGGTCATCATCTACATGCCGATGGTGCCCGAGGCGCTGGAGGCCATGCTCGCCTGCGCCCGCCTCGGCGCGATCCACTCCGTCGTCTTCGGCGGCTTCGCGGCGCACGAGCTTGCCGTCCGGATCGACGACGCGCAACCCAAGTGCATCATCGCGGCGTCCTGCGGGATCGAACCCGGCCGGATCGTTCACTACAAGCCGCTCCTCGACGGCGCCCTCGACCAGGCCGCGCACGCACCCGACTTCTGCGTGATCTTCCAGCGCGAACAGGAAGTCGCGCACCTGGAGGACGGCCGCGACGTCGACTGGCACGCCTTCCAGTACGGCGTCGAGCCGGCGGAGTGCGTGCCCGTCGAGGGCAACCATCCGGCCTACATCCTCTATACCTCCGGCACGACCGGCCAGCCCAAGGGCGTCGTTCGCGCGACCGCCGGGCACCTCGTGGCGCTCGACTGGTCGATGAAGAACATCTACGCA
>CAYTBD010000452.1:0-2246 GCA_964435755.1 uncultured Rhodobacterales bacterium | reverse complement strand
GCCCCGGCGTGTCTCGCGCGCCCGGCCATGGCGGCTCCACGTAGCCGTCCGGTCCAAGGGCCGCGATCGAGATCCGGAACCAGTCGGGAAAGCGCGGTGGCGTGTCCTGAGGCCCGACGACGAGGATGGCAAGCCAGTCCTCGCCCCGCCACGCGGCGAGCGTCGCGCCGAAGGCGGTCTGGGCGGGGCGGTGGTTGCCCAGCCACCGGCCGATCACGTCCCGAAGCACGGGGCTTTGCGGGCCTGCCGCGCGCGCATCGACGGCGGTGCCGGCCGCGTGGCCGAAGGTGAACAGCCGGGCATCGAACGCCTTGACGGTGATCGCCTGGGCGCGGGGAGCGGCGGCGAGAGTGACGCAGAGGATGACGAGGAGGGAAAGCAGGCGCATCGGTGTCTCCGGATCGCGAATGTCGCGATCAGGTCTACGCGAACGATCCTAACGAAACCTTTCCCGCTGGCCTGCGGTCCCGGCCAGCCGCGGTGTGGGCGTCGTTCCGGAGATCTCGAGGATCAGTTTCCGGATCACCGCTTCGCCGAAGCTGTCGCGGTTGTCGGCCGTCACGACGAAGCTGCCGGGGCCGCCGATGATGCGGTCCCGGTACTCCCGCTCCAGATCGCCGCCCTGCGGCCGGCCGCTGCACTCCGGGCACAGGATCGCGAGACCGTTGATGACGATCCCGGCCGACAGCACCTCGGCCCGCGCTTCGGCGATGCCCGGGCCGTTCCAGTTGTTCGCGCTGTCCCCGGAGAAGTCGATCACCTTCCGCCAGCCTTCGATGTCGTTCGTCTCGATGAGCTCCTTGCCCGTCAGGAGCGCCGATCCGATGGCATTCCGGCCGAAGGCGCGCTTCGGTGCCGCCATGAGCCTCTCGGCGAATCCTTCCGCCGCGGCGGGGCCGTCGACGATCGTCCAGGGCACCACGACGTCCTCGTTTCCGGCGGCGGCCCATTCGACATAGGTCACCGCGATCCGCCCGTAGGCCGTCGCCGCGATGGTCTCGAGGACCTGCGGATCGGTGAGCGCCGCCGCGTAACCCGCTCTCTGAAAGCGGATTTCCGCGGGATCGATGGACCCCGAGGCATCGGCGAGAAGAACGAGTTCAAGCTCGACCTCCTCCGCGGCGAGGGTCGTCGCGACGAGGCAGGCGAGGGCGGCGAGGGCGGTGCGCATGGCGAGGAGTATAGGCCGCGGGACGCGTGGGTCCATTTGCCAGACGAACCCGTGTCGGACTATACTTTAACCGATCGCTCCGGCATCCAGACCGGAGGGCAATGGAGGCAGTGATGAGACGAGCAGCGTTCCTTCCAGCCGCGGTGGTCCTTCTCGCGGCCTGCGCCCCCGAAGTTGAGACCGGCCGGGCGGATTTCCTGGGCCTCTGCGCCGGCTGTCACGGCGCGGACGCGGCGGGCGGCGCGCCGGTGGCGGGCCGCGGTGACGCGGCGCCGGCCGATCTGACCCGGATCGCGGCGCGCGACGGCGGCACCTTCGACTTCGCCTACGTGATGAGCCGGATCGACGGCTACACGCGCGATGACGCGGGACAGGCGATGCCCGACTTCGGCGGGCTCCTCGAGGGCGAGACCGTGCTCGTCGATACCGGAGACGGCATCCTGACGCCCGCGCCCCGGAGGCTGGTCGCGCTGGCGGAGTATCTCGAGAGCATTCAGGTCCCGGGAGACGGAGATTGAGCCCGGTCAAGGCGGGCAGGCGCGGGACGTGGAAGCGTCGGGCAGAGTGATCTGGAGGATTTCATGAAACGCATCGGACTGGGCTTCGTCATCGCCGTCGCCGTCTCGCCGGCCATCGCGCAGGAGGTCGACGGCACGCCCGCGGGCGACGTCGCGACGGGGGCGGGGCTCTATTTTTCCTACTGCGCGGCCTGTCACGGGCTCGAGGCGCGGGGCGACGGGGAGATGGCGGACATCCTGACCGTCCTCCCCTCGGACCTGACGCGGCTGTCGGAGACCAACGACGGGGTCTTTCCGGTCACGGATGTCGTGCGGCAGATCGACGGGCGGGACCCGCTTCTGGCGCATGGCGGCGTGATGCCGCTGTTCGGGACCTTCTTCGAGGGCGACGACGTGGCGATCCCCTCGGAGGCGGGGCAGCCGATCATGACGAGCCGGGCGATCGCCGATCTCACGGCCTTCCTGAAGGCGATCCAGGAGTAGGGCCGGGGACGACCGGTGCCCGGCCTTTTCTCAGTCGAGCGTCGTGACCTCGACGGGAGGGGCTGCGAGGCCGC
>CAYTBD010000451.1:0-2264 GCA_964435755.1 uncultured Rhodobacterales bacterium | reverse complement strand
GCGATCCGCGTGCCGACGCCCAACGTCTCGGTCGTCGACCTGACCTTCGAGGCCACGCGCGAAACGAGCGTGGACGAGATCAACGACGCGATCCGCGCCGCCGCGGACGGACCGCTCAGGGGCATTCTCGGCTATACCGATGAAAAGCTCGTCTCGATGGACTTCAACCACGACCCGCAGTCGTCGATCTTCCACACCGACCAGACCAAGGTCATGGAAGGCACCATGTGCCGGATCCTGACATGGTACGACAACGAGTGGGGCTTCTCCAACCGGATGTCCGACACGGCCGTCGCCATGGGCAAGCTCATCTGACGATCCGGCAGATCGCGAACCGGGCGCCGCTGCACTGCGGCGCCCTTTTTTTGTGAGCGGCAGCGTAATTTTGCTGCGGTGCGGCGCCATGCATTTCCCGCATGGCAGCTTGACCGAACTGTCAGTTGTCCGGCGCTAACATCTCCCCAAGTATGTGCCGTGAGACACGACCCGCCACCCTGACAGAAAGGATCGGCACAATGATGACCGTCATCGCTCAGTTCAAGGCTGCCGCCGAAAAGCGCGCGGCCTACCACCGGACCGTCGCCGAGATCGAGGCGATGCCTCTCGATGTCGCGCTCGACCTCGACATCTACCGGCCCGACGCGCGCCGGATCGCCCACGAGGCCGTCTACGGCGGCTGATCCGGCAACGACGCAGGACCGTCAGGGCAGGCCTCGCGGTCTGCCCTTCCGATTCAGGATCCGTTGAATTTCGCCTGAAGCGCGTCCCGCACGGCCGGCGTCACGAATTTCGACACGTCTCCGCCGAGCCGCGCGATTTCCTTCACCAGCTTCGACGCGATCGCCTGGTGCTCGGCACCGGCCATCAGGAACACGGTCTCGATCGAATTGTCGAGGCGGCGGTTCATGCCGACCATCTGGAACTCGTATTCGAAGTCCGCGACGGCCCGAAGGCCGCGCACGATGATCCCCGCGCCCACGTCGCGGGCGCAATCGATCAGCAGGTTCTCGAACGGCCAGACGACGATCTCCACGCCGGTTCTCTCCGACAGCGGACCGCCGACGGCCTCGATCATCGCCACGCGCTCCTCGAGCGAGAAGAGAGGCCCCTTGTCCCGGTTGATCGCGACACCGATCACGAGCCGGTCCACGAGCGCCGTCGCCCTCTCGATGATGTCGATATGGCCGAGCGTTATCGGATCGAATGTCCCGGGGTAGAGGCCGACGCGCATGACTGTCCCTTCGCTTTTCGACGCAGGCAACACGATGCGCGGCGGCAGATCAAGCTGCGACTGGCCCTCTCGGGCTCAGAAGCCCATGATCATGCCTTCGAGGGCATCCTTCTCCATCGCAAGCTCGGTCAGCCGGTACTTGACGACGTCGCCGAGGGTGATGAGGCCGATCATCTTCCCGTCCTCCACGACCGGCATGTGCCGGAAGCGTCCCTGGGTCATCTCGGCCATCACGTGATCGGCGCGGTCCTCGCGGGTGCAGGTGACGATCTTCGTGGTCATCATCCCGTCGACCGGTTCGCCGAGGCACCCGGCCCCGCGCTTGCCGATCTCGCGGACGATGTCGCGCTCCGACAGGATGCCGGCGACGGTGCGTCCGTCCGGCGACACGACGACGGACCCGATGCGCTTGTCCGACAGGACGCGGGCGGCGTCGGCCACGGACGATCCGGGCCGCACCGTCACGACTTCGCCGGTGCCCTTGGACTTCAGGATCTTCGCGACGGTCATGCGTCCTCCTCCCTGGCCGCTACAGTCGACGCAGCGTCGCCGGGCGCGGGACCATCTGTCAAGGCCGAAGACGCCGGGGCGTGGACGCTTGCTCTTCACCTTGCCCGACGTCGCGACTAAGGTCCGCGCAAACGGAGGGATCATCCATGCAGGAACTCAGCCACTTCATCGACGGCACGCACGTCCCCGGCGCGTCCGGGCGTTTTGCCGATGTCTTCAACCCGGCCACCGGCGAGGTGCAGGCGAAGGTGCCTCTCGCCTCGAAGGCCGAGCTTGACGACGCGGTCGCCCGCGCCGCGCAGGCGCAACCGGCCTGGGCCGCGACCAACCCGCAGCGCCGCGCGCGCGTGCTCATGGACTTCGTGCGGCTCCTGAACCGCGACATGGACAAGCTGGCCGAGGCGCTCTCGCGCGAGCACGGCAAGACCGTCCCCGACGCCAAGGGGGATATCCAGCGCGGACTCGAGGTGGTCGAGTTCTGCATCGGCGCGCCGCATCTGCTGAAGGGCGAGTTCACCGACTC
>CAYTBD010000450.1:0-2281 GCA_964435755.1 uncultured Rhodobacterales bacterium | reverse complement strand
CATGACAAGGATCGCTCCGCATGTTGCCCAGGACCGCTGCCGGTCGTGTGGCTCGCCCGATCTGGTTGAGGTGATTGCGTTCGGCGAGTCCCCTCTCGCCGACCGGCTGGTTGCTCCCGAGACGAGCGAGGAAGACTACGTTGCGCCGCTGACACTCTTGCACTGCAATTCCTGCGCGCTCTGCCAAATCCGTGAAACAGTGGCGCCGCGTATCCTGTTCGGTCCCGATTATCCCTATTACTCGTCCGTATCGCGCGCGCTCATGACACATTTCGCCGACAGCGCAGAAGCGCTCATCGCGGCCCAAGATCTCGGGCCGGATGATCTGGTCGTCGAAGCAGCCTCGAACGACGGCTACATGCTCAAGACCTTTCGCGATTCCGGGGTCGAGGTGCTTGGAATAGATCCAGCAGACGGTCCCGTCTGTATCGCCCGTGAGAAGGGCATTGAAACTGTGCACGACTTCTTTGGCGCAGATCTGGCGAAGCGGCTGGCGGCCGAGGGAAGGTCGGCCCGAGTATTCCTAGCCAACAACGTCCTCGCGCACGTCGCCGACGTCAACGACTTCGTCGAGGGGATTGCATCGATCCTGACGGAAGACGGACTGGCGGTGATCGAGGCGCCGTACCTCCTCGACATGCTCGACGGCGGTGCCTTCGACACCATCTATCACCAGCACCTTCTCTACCTGTCGCTGACGTCCTTGGTTCCCCTGTTCGAGAGGCATGGACTGCACCTAAATGACGTCGAGAGAGTGTGGGTGCACGGTGGATCGCTCCGGCTCTTCGTCGGGCAGTCACCTGGAAGCACCGGGCGGCTGGACCGGATGCTCGCCGACGAGGAGCGGCGCGGCGTCCGCCATGTGGCCGTCTACGGCCCGTTCCTGGAAAAAATCGAACGGCTTCGGCGCGAAACACGGGCGGTTCTGGACAGGCTTCAGTCCGAAGGGAGAACCGTCGCCGGATACGGCGCGGCGGCCAAGGCAACAACTCTCATGCACGTGTTCGGCATCGGTCTGCGCGACCTCGCGTTCATCGCCGACCGGAGCCCCCGCAAACACGGACTCAACATGCCCGTGACGCATGTTCCGATCGTGTCGCCAGATGAAATGCGAGACAGAAAGCCGGACGCCGTCCTCCTCCTCGCATGGAATTTTGCCGACGAGATCGTCGCGGAGAACCGGGACTGGCTCTCCACAGGGGGGCGCTTCATCGTTCCCGTGCCTGAAGTTCGAGAGGTTGTTGCGGAAGGAGCGTATTCACACGGATGACCGAACAATCGCCGTTCAACACCGCCGGTATGATCGCCGACTGCCCATGCTGCGGACAGGAACTGGGCCCGAGCTTTTACGAAGTCGGCCCTGTACCGGTGCACAGTTGCCTGATGCTCCGCACTGCGCCAGAAGCGCGCGCCTTCCCGTGCGGAACAGTGAGTCTTTCTCTTTGCGAACGATGCGGCTTCGTCACCAACACCGCCTTCGACCCCAAGTGGTCGGCCTATGCGCCAAACTACGAGGATCAGCAGAGCTTCTCCGCCACGTTCAACTCGTTTGCGGGGACTCTGGCGCGGGGCCTCGTGCAAAGGCATGGACTGGATGAGGGTTCCGTCGTCGAGATCGGCTGTTCGAAGGGAGATTTCCTACGTCTACTCCTGGAAGCAGGAATGTCCGAGGCGACGGGTATCGATCCGAGCGCGGTGGAGGGCAGGGTTCCGCCGCCGTCGCGCGGTCGCATGCGACTTATCCCAGACTACTATGGCCCGGCGCATATCGATCTGGCGTGTGACCTCCTCTGTTGCCGCCACACGCTCGAGCACATCCAGCCGGTTCAAGAGACGCTTCGCCTCATGCGACGTCATGCGGAACAGCACACCGGCACTGTCCTCTGCATCGAGGTGCCGGATGCCAAAAGGATCTGGCGAGATATTGCTTTCGAGGACATCTACTTCGAGCACTGTTCGTACTTCACGGCAGGTTCGCTGGCGGCTGCAGTCCGTCGGGCCGGGTTCTCCGTCACCGATCTCCGCAGGGAGTACGAGGACCAGTATCTCGTTCTCGAGGGCAGTCTCGACCCGTCACAGGATCACTCCTTCGACATAGAGGAGACACCGCGCGAAACAGCGGAAGACATCGCCCGCTTCAGCGCCGAGGTGCGGAATGTCACTCGCACGTGGCAGGAGACGATCAAGCGTGAGGCGGATGACGGGCGCCGTATCGCGATCTGGGGCTCCGGTTCCAAATGCGTCGCATTTCTGAGGACGCTGGATGTCGCGGATCGGATCG
>CAYTBD010000449.1:0-2283 GCA_964435755.1 uncultured Rhodobacterales bacterium | reverse complement strand
CGTAGTTGCCCGAGACGAGGTTGGGGATGATCGAATCCCAGTCGTTCGTCACCCATTCGCAGGTCAGGTCGGCGCGGGCGCAGAGCTCGTCGCCCAGTTCGCGCTCGAAGCCGTCGACCTCGCCCGCGTCGTTGATGAAGTTCCACGGAGGGTAGGCGCCCTCGGTGCCCATGCGGACGGTGTCTTGGGCGAAGGCCGTGCCCGCGGTGGCGACGGCCACGGCGGCGGTGAGGATCAGGTGCTTCATGATTTTCTCCCGTTGGTGCGTGGCGCCCTTGCCGGACGCCACTTTGATCGGTGCAGCGTTAAGCGAAATTGTCCCGGGATCAAGCCGTTCCATGGCGAAAGCCGGGTCACGGGGCGCCGGGTGCCCTCGCTTTGGGCATCAGGACGGGGCGGTGGCCGAGAGGAATTGCCGGAGCCGGTCGGTTTTCGGGGCGCCGAAGAGGTCGCCCGGCGGTCCCTCCTCCTCGACGCGGCCGAGATGCAGGAAGACCACGTGGTCGGAGACGTCGCCTGCGAGTCGCATGTCGTGGGTGACGAGGATCATCGTGCGGCCCTCGCCCGCGAGGTTCTTGATGACGCGGACGACCTCCTGCTCGAGTTCGGGATCGAGGGCGGACGTGGGTTCGTCGAAGAGAAGCGCGCGCGGCTCCATGCAGAGCGCCCGCGCGATGGCGGCGCGCTGCTGCTGGCCACCCGACAGCTGCGCGGGATAGGCATCGGCCTTGTCGTGGATGCCGACCTTGTCGAGGTACATGCGCGCCTTTTCCTCGACCTCGGCGCGGTCGCGCCCGAGCACCGTCACGGGGGCTTCCATCACGTTCTGCAGGATCGTCATGTGGGCCCAGAGGTTGAACTGCTGGAACACCATCGACAGGTTCGTGCGGATGCGGATGACCTGCGCGCGGTCGGCGGGCTGGCGGCTCTGCCTTTCGCCGCGCCAGCGGATCGGCTCGCCTTCGAAAAGGATCTCGCCCTGCTGGCTGTCCTCGAGAAGGTTCGCGCAGCGCAGGAGCGTGGACTTGCCCGATCCCGACGATCCGATGAGCGACACGACGTGTCCCCGCGGCGCGGTCATGTCGACGCCCTTGAGCACCTCCAGCGACCCGTAGCTCTTGTGGAGGTCGCGGATCTCGATGACGGGCGCGTTGTCGTTGGTCACGTCTGCTTGCATGGTCTTCCCCGGTCCCGGAGTTAGGCGCGAATTCTCCCGCATTGCAATGCGAAATGGTCCGGCGGCGCTCGTTTAGCGGGTCGGGACCGCATCCGCCACCGGAGGAGGCGGCGTCGGCACCGCGAGGTAGGCGGCCGCGTCGAGGCGCACCGTGCCGAGAAGGCCGAGCCGGTCTCGATCGACGGCGGAGAGGCTCGCGATGGCCGCCTCGAGGGCCAGCGCGATCGGCGCGGGGTCGCGGTGGAGGGCGGTGATGAAGGGCAGGGCCGGGGTCGGATCGGTCCGGTCGACGACCTTGAGATCCGCCGTACCGTCGTCGAACGCCCGCATGATCCGCCACGAGAGGGCGTCGAGTGCCGCGATGTCGGCCCGGCCCTCGGCGACCGCGCGGGCCGAGGCGCGGTGCGCGCCGGTCTCGACCACGCGGCCGAGCGCGATGACCGCCGCGGCAGCCTGCGCATGGGGCGCGGCCCAGCCGCTCTGCGAGAGCGGGTCGTTGATGGCCAGCCGCGCGCCCGCGAAGTCCGCAAAGGTCCGACGCGGATCGGCGCGGCGGGCGACGAGCACGCTGTAGTAGTGGCCGGGCGGCGCATCGGGCAGGTCGAGCACGGGCGTCGCGACGAGGCCGACCTTGCCGTGCAGGCGCGTGCGATACGGAAAGCCGCAACTCTGCGACAGGAGGAGATCGGGCGACAGCCATGCCTCCCAGAGGCCGACCCGGCGATCAAGCGTCGCCGGCGCGTCGATCCCGTGGTCGCGAAGCGCGCCCCCGATGGCCCTCCAGAGCCTGTCGTTCGCGCCGGCCGTCTCGGGCCGGTCGTACATCGGCAGGCTCGCGATCATCCGCGTCGCGCTTCCACCCTCTGGCGCGCGAAGTTCGAATCGCGGTCATTCACGCCGAGCATCGGCGCGACGAGGCGAAGCAGGGCGTCTTCCTCGTGATCGCGCTCGCCGTCGGCCAGCACGACCTCCCAGAGCGCTTCGAGCACACCCTCGCGTTCCTCGTAGGGCACGGCATCCTTGATCGCGCGGGTGAAGCGGACCGTATCGGGCGCCTCCGCCTCGAGGCCTTCGGCGTCGCGCCGCAGCCGCGTCGCCTCGAAGGG
>CAYTBD010000448.1:0-2284 GCA_964435755.1 uncultured Rhodobacterales bacterium | reverse complement strand
CCGGGCATCGCATCCTCGAACGCTACGGGATGACCGAGACCAACATGAACACCTCGAACCCCTACGAGGGCGAGCGCCGTCCGGGGACGGTGGGCTTCCCGCTGCCGGGCGTCGAGGTGCGGGTGGTCGACCCCGATACCCGCGAAGACCTGCCACGGGGCGAGATCGGCATGGTCGAGGTGCGCGGGCCGAACGTCTTCGCCGGCTACTGGGGCATGCCGGAGAAGACGAAGGAGGAGCTCAGGGAGGACGGCTTCTTCGTGACGGGCGATCTCGGCATGATCGACGCGGACGGGTATCTCCATATCGTCGGGCGGTCGAAGGATCTGGTCATCTCGGGAGGGTTCAACATCTACCCGAAGGAGGTCGAAGAGGCGCTGGACGACCTGCCGGGCGTGCTCGAATCGGCGGTGATCGGCGTGCCGCACCCTGACTTGGGAGAGGCGCCCGTCGCCGTGGTTGTTCCGCAGCCGGGCGCATCGCTGGACGCGGACGCCTTGTCGTCGGCTTTGAAGGACCGGCTCGCCCGCTACAAGCAGCCGCGGCGCTACGAGGTCGTGGGCGAGTTGCCGCGGAACGCGATGGGCAAGGTCCAGAAGAACGTGCTGCGGGAAAGATTCGCGGCGCTTTTCACCGGATAATGTCATGGGAACGCGGCGCAGCCGTGTTAGCCTGTCGGACATGGCCTACAGTTTCCGCCACGACGACAGCTCCGTCGAAGCCGGCGTCCGCCGGATCGCCACCTACCAGCTGAAGCAGGCGATCGCGGAAATCGACGCGCCGGACGACGGCCTTCACGAGGGCATCCACGACGCGCGCAAACGGGTGAAGAAGCTGCGCGGCCTTCTGCGTCTCGTCCGGCCCGCGCTCGAGATCTACGACGAGGAAAACGCCCGTCTCCGCGACGCCGCGCGGGAGCTTTCGGACCTGCGCGACGCCACCGCGCTTCTGGAAACCCTCGACCGTCTCGCGGACCGACATGCGGAGCGTCTCGACGGGCGCCGGATCGCGCCGCTGCGCCGTCAGCTCGAAGCCCAGCGCGAGGCGGCGTCGAACGCGCCCGATCTGGGCGACCGGATGCACATCTTTCGCGGTGCGCTGTCCCGGACGCTGAGGCGGCTCGGAGACTGGACACTCGACGCTGACGGCTGGGACGCGATCGGTCCCGGCCTCGCCAAGACCTACGGACGCGGGCGAGACGCGATGCGGACTGCCCACAAGACCGGAACCGGCACGGACTTTCACGAGTGGCGCAAGCGGGTGAAGTACCACGGCTATCACGCCCGGCTCCTCAAGCGCATCTGGCCGCGCATGATGAAGCCGCACGCGAAGGCCGTGTCGCATCTCGGCGACATTCTCGGCGAACAGCACGATCTCGTCGTGTTCCGTCCAATTCTGCCGACGGCCGACCTGAAGTCCGGGACGATCCATCTTCTCGAAGAGGTCGTGGCGGAGGAACGGCTCGCGCTCGAGGCGCGCGCGCTGATCCTCGGCCCGCGCGTCTTCGCCGACACGCCCAAGGCGCTCTCCCGCCGCTGGGGCGCGTGGTGGGGCATCTGGCGCGCCGACCCCGCGCCGGGGGGTCAGGAGGCGAACTCGCCCGCGAGCGCCGCGTCGATCAGCGAGATGCTTTCCTCGATCCCGTAGAGCGCGATGAACCCGCCGAAGCGCGGGCCCTGGCTCGCGCCCAGAAGCACCTCGTAGAGCGCCTTGAACCAGTCGCGCAGCGGATCGAACCGGTCCCGGCCCACCGCGAAGACGAGGCTCTGAAGCTCCTCCGGGTCGGTTCCGCCCTGCCAGGCCTTCAGGCCGTCGCGCAGCTCTTCCAGCGCCTCGCGCTCGAGGTCGGTGGGCAGCCGGTAGACCTTCGAGGGCTGCACGAAATCGTTGTAGTAGCGCACGGCGCAGCCCGCGGCGGCGTCGAGGTCGGGATGGCTCTCCGGGCTCGCCTCGGGCGCATATCGGCGGATGAAGCCCCAGAGCGTCTCCTTGTCCTCGGCGGCCGACACCGAGGCGAGGTTGAGCAGCATGGAGAAGGGCACCACCATCCCGCTTTCCGGCACCTGGCCCCCGTGGATGTGGAACACGGGATTGGCGAGCTTCTTCTCGGGCGGCTGGTCCGGGTAGGCGCGAAGCTGCTGGTGATACTCGTCCACCGCCCGCGGGATCACGTCGAAGTAGAGCCGCTTCGCGGTCTTGGGCTTCTGGTACATGAAGTAGCTGAGCGACTCCGTGGAGGCGTAGGTCAGCCACTCGTCGATCGTGAGCCCGTTGCCCTTGGACT
>CAYTBD010000447.1:0-2298 GCA_964435755.1 uncultured Rhodobacterales bacterium | reverse complement strand
GACTGGCCAAGCTCCACGCCGCGCTCGAGCACAAGTCGAAGGAATTCAAGGACATCATCAAGATCGGGCGCACCCACACGCAGGACGCGACGCCCCTGACCCTCGGCCAGGAATTCGGCGGCTATGCCCATCAGGTCGCCATGAGCATCCGCCGCGTGAAGGCGGCGCTGCCGGCGATCTGCGAACTGGCTCAGGGCGGCACGGCCGTGGGAACGGGCCTCGCGACCAAGGCGGGCTGGGCCGAGGGCATCGCCGAGGAAATCGCGAAGATCACCGGCCTGCCCTTCGTGACCGCGCCCAACAAGTTCGAGGCGCTCGCCGCCCATGACGCGATGGTCGAGATGTCGGGCGCGGTGCGCACCGCGGCCGCGTCGCTCTTCAAGATCGCCAACGACCTGCGCTTCCTCGGCTCCGGCCCCCGGTCGGGTCTGGGCGAGCTGATCCTGCCGGAGAATGAACCCGGCTCGTCGATCATGCCCGGCAAGGTGAACCCGACGCAGGCCGAGGCGCTGACCATGGTCTGCGCGCATGTCATGGGCAACGACGCCGCGGTGGGTTTCGCGGGCAGCCAGGGCCATTTCGAGCTCAACGTCTTCAAGCCGATGATCTCCTACAACGTGCTCCAGTCGATGCAGCTTCTGGGCGACAGCGCCTCCGCCTTCACCGACAACATGGTGACGGGCATCGAGGCCAACACCGACCGCATCGAGAAGCTGATGACGGAGAGCCTGATGCTGGTCACCGCGCTGGCGCCCACCATCGGCTACGACAACGCGACCAAGGTCGCCAAGACCGCGCACAGGAACGGCACGACGCTCCGCGAGGAGGCGGTCGCGCTGGGCTTCGTCGACGAGGAGACCTTCGACCGCGTGGTGCGGCCCGAGGACATGATCGGCCCGACCCCATGAGCGACGGCCCGGTCAACCTCAACCGGGTCCGCAAGCAGAAGGCGCGGGCCGCCGGCAAGGCCCGTGCCGACGAAAACGCCGCGAAGTTCGGGCGCACGAAGGCCCAGAAGGTCCGCGAGGCCGGCGCGGCGGAGAAGACGCGCCGGACCCTCGACCAGCACCGGCGGGACGACGGGTGAGCGGACGGCCGGTCAAGCGGTCGCTCACGCTCAAGGGGCACCGGACCAGCGTGTCGCTCGAGGACGACTTCTGGATCGCCTTCCGCGGGATCGCCCGGGCGCAGGGCCGCGCGCTCAACGATCTCGCCGCCGAGATCGACGCGGCCCGGCCGCCGGAGACCGGACTCGCCAGCGCGATCCGCGTCTTCGTCCTGAGGCACTACCGCGGGAGCTAGGCGCAGGACCGTTCGAGGGATCTTGCCAGGGGTCTTCGGGTATCCGTGTCCCGGTCCCGAAGCTCGAGCCAGATCCCGTCGCGGCTGCGCACCGTGAGGTGCGCGACCGGGACCGGCGCGCGCCCGTCGACGGGCGCGACGCGCCACCGCGCCAGCAGGAGCGCCAGAAGAAGGGGGCCCTCGAGCATCGCGAAACCCGCGCCGGGGCAGACCCGCGCCCCGGACGAGAACGGAAGGTAGGGGGCGGAGCCCGGGCACGCCCCGCCCTGCCAGCGGTCGGGGTCGAAGTCGTCGGGCCGGTCCCAGTGGCGCGCATGGCGATGCAGATGCCAGGGAGAGACGACGATCTGCGCGCCTTTCGGCACCTCCCTGTCCCGGAATCGCTCCCGGCCCGCCGCCTCCCGCACCATCATCGGAACCGGCGGATAGAGCCTCAGCGCCTCCCGGAAGACGTCCCGCGTGAAGCGGAGCCGTGACAGGTTGGCAAAGTCCGGCGCCTCGGCGAAGTCTCGCGCCTCCCCGGCGGCGCGCGCCTGCGCCTCGGGATGTGCGGCGAGAAGATAGAGCGACCACGCCAGCGCGGAGGCGCTCGTCTCGTGGCCCGCGAGAAAGAAGATCGCGACCTGGTCCACCATCTCCCCGGCGTCGAACCGCGCGCCCGTCTCGGGATCGGGCGTCGTCAGGATCTTCGTCGCCAGATCGTCGGGCGCCGAGCCCGCCTCGATCTCGGCGAGGCGTTGCGCCGTCAGCCGGGCGATCGCGCCCCGGATGCGGCGGGCGGCGGCCACCGCCGTGCGCCGGTGTCCGCGCGGCACCCACCGCGGAAGCGGCAGGAACGCGGCGAGGTTCAGAATCGGCTGCGCCCGCTGGTAGGTCCGGAAGTCGCGATAGACCGACGCCGCGAGCGGCGCGTCGATCGGAAGCGAGAACAGGGTCCGGAAGATGGCGTCGGCGGCCATGTGGCTCGCCGCTTCCTCGATCTCCACGGTGCCTTCC
>CAYTBD010000446.1:0-2307 GCA_964435755.1 uncultured Rhodobacterales bacterium | reverse complement strand
GATCGTCGTGGAACTGGGGCTGATCACGCCGCCGGTGGGCATGAACGTCTTCGTCATCTCGGCAATGGCGAAGGACGTGCCGATGATCGAGACGTTCAAGGGCGTCATGCCGTTCTTCATGGCCGAGATCGTCCGGGTCGGGGTTCTTCTTTCCGTCCCGGCGCTGACGCTGTGGCTGCCCTCTCTTCTGACCTGACGATGCTTGAGGCGCGCGACACCGCGATGACGGCCGGCGGCGCGATCTTTGCCCGCCTGACGGCGCCGGGCGCTGACGATCACCGGGGGCGCCGCGCGCGTCTCGACATTGCGACTCTGCCGGACTGACCGGCCTCGACAGAAAGGGACCGACATGACCGATCTCACACCCCCGTTCCGCGCCGACCACGTGGGAAGCCTGCTGCGCCCGAAATCCGTGGCGGACGCGCGGAAGAAGTATTTCGAGGACCGCTCGATCGGCGCCGAGGAGCTGAAGGCCGCCGAGGACGCGGCGATCCCCGATCTCATCGCGATGCAGGAGGAGGTGGGGCTCAAGGCCGTGACCGACGGCGAGGCGCGTCGGTCGTTCTGGCACTACGACTTCATGGGGATGCTCGACGGGCTCGATCTGGAGGAACGCGAACCGGAAGGCGGCGTCCAGTTCGCGGGCGTGAAGCTCAGACCGATCTTTCCGACGATCACCGGCAAGCTCGGATTCCCCGCCGACCACCCGATGCTCGATCACTTCAGGTTCGTGAAGGAACACACGACTGTCGTTCCGAAAATCTCGATTCCGGGCCCGTCCTGCTGCCATTTCCGGGTCGATCAGGCGGACATTCATCCCAAGGAGTATCGCGACGACCCGCAGGCGATCTTCGACGATCTGGTCGCGACCTACAGGACCGCGGTGCAGGCGTTCCACGACGCCGGATGCCGCTATCTCCAGATGGACGACATCTTCTTCGCCTATCTCTGCGATCCCAGGCACCGGCAGGCCAAGGCCGACGCGGGGCAGGACCCCGACTGGCTGATCGAGCGCTATTCCTGGATGCTCCGCGAGGCGATCAGGGACCGGCCGGAGGACATGATCATCGGGATGCACATGTGCCGCGGCAACTTCCGGTCCACCCACGCTGCGGAAGGCGCCTACGACACGGCGGCCGAGGCGATCTTCTCGACCGGCGTCGACGTGTTCTTCATGGAATACGACACCGACAGGGCCGGCGGGCTCGAGCCGCTGAGACTGCTGCCGAAAGGCAAGCAGCGCGTCATGCCGGGCTTCATCACGACGAAGACGGGCGAGCTGGAGGATCTCGACTGGCTCAAGGCGAAGTTCGAGGAGGCGTCGAAATACTGCGACCTCGACCAGCTCGGCATCGCGCCGCAGTGCGGGTTCGCCTCGACCGAGGAGGGCAACGCGATCACCGAGGACGACCAGCGGCGCAAGCTGGAGCTTGTGGTGAAGACCGCCGAGGCGATCTGGGGCGGCGTCTGAGCCGCCGGGAACCTCGCATCCCGCGCGCCCGTTGATGGCCGGAGCGCGCGGGCCGGACATCCGCACCGGCTCCTCTTGACGGCGCTCAACCGTCCGAAGGATCGGAGTGGTAGGCTTTGCCCACCCACGTGGAGGTTCCCATGCCATACATTCGATTTTTCCTTTTCGCGCTGGTCTGCGCCGTCAGCGGTCCCGCGCTTGCCCAGATCGAACGGGAGGTCATTGGCGGCGATCTCTTCATCGCGGGCTCCGGCAGTCCGGGCGACGTTCAGGCGACGCGCGATCTCTTCGCCGCCGGCGGGTCGCTCACCGTCGCGGGGGAGGTCGCGCAGGACGCCCATTTCGCGGGCTTCGACATCGACGTGGAGACCGATGTCGCCGACGACGTCTACGCCGCCGGAGCCTCGGTCACCGTCCGCGCGAGCATCGGCGAGGACCTGACGGCGGCGGGCTTCAGCGTTCGGCTGGCCGACGCGGGCGAGGTGGCGGGCAACGCGCGGCTCAGCGGGGCCTCGGTCGTGGTGGACGGGCCGGTCCGGGGGGCGCTTCTCGCCTCGGGCGGCGAGGTCGTCCTCAACTCCGAGGTCGGCGGCGACGTCCGCATCTTCGCGGGCGACCTGCGCTTCGGGCCCGGCGCTCGGATCGCCGGAGACCTGCGCTACGCGGCGCCCGAAGAAATCGACATTCCAGCCTCCGTCATCGATCCGGCCCGGGTGCGGTTCGATCGGACCGAACGATGGGAGGGGGTCGAACGGGCGACGCGGGAGTGGCGCGGGCCGGAGTATCCCGCGTTTCCCGGCACATCCGCGATCCTCGGCGCGCTCGTCGTCACCATC
>CAYTBD010000445.1:0-2312 GCA_964435755.1 uncultured Rhodobacterales bacterium | reverse complement strand
CGACCTGCAGCCGCGTGTTCATCTCCATGAACCAGAACCCGTCGGGGCGCAGCCCCCGGCTCCCGTCCACGATGAACTCGACCGTGCCCGCGCCGCGGTAGCCGATGGCCTCGGCCGCGCGCACCGCCGCCTCGCCCATGGCGTGGCGCATCTCCTCGGTCATACCGGGCGCGGGCGCTTCCTCGATCACCTTCTGGTGGCGGCGCTGGAGCGAGCAGTCCCGCTCGAAGAGATGCACCGCCTTCTCGCCGTCGCCGAAGACCTGCACCTCGATGTGGCGCGGTTTCTCGACGTATTTCTCGATCAGCACCGCGTCGTTGCCGAACGCGCCGCGCGCCTCGGCCTTCGCGCTTTCGAGCGCCATCACGAAATCCACAGGGTCCGCAACCCGCCGCATGCCCTTGCCGCCGCCGCCGGCGACCGCCTTGATGAGCACCGGATAGCCGACCTCGGCCGCCTCGACCTCGAGATGCCCCGGCTCCTGGTCCGATCCGTGATAGCCGGGCACCACAGGCACGCCCGCCTCCGCCATAAGCCGCTTCGCCGCGTCCTTCAGGCCCATCGCCCGGATCGCCGGGGCGGATGGCCCGATGAACACGCGCCCCGCCGCCTCGACGGCCTCCACGAAGTCTGGATTCTCGCTCAGGAATCCGTAGCCAGGGTGGATCGCCTCAGCGCCCGTGTCGACCGCCGCCGCGACGATCCGATCGGCCCTCAGGTAGCTTTCTGCCGGTGCCGACCCGCCGATGTGCACCGCCTCGTCGGCCATCGCGACATGCAGCGCGTCCCGGTCCGCGTCCGAGAAGACGGCCACCGTCGACACCCCGAGCCTCCGGCAGGTGCGGATGATCCGGACGGCGATCTCGCCCCGGTTCGCGATCAGGATCTTGCGAAACATCAGCGTCCCTCCCCCAGGTCCTCGACCACCTCGAACCGTTCCCAGATCAGCCCCATGTCGGGCGCGAAAATCCCCGCCCGCCGGTAATAGCGCTCATGCCCCGCGCGCCAGTCGGCGAGCGTCTCGTCCTCGCCCTCCATCAGCGCCATCTCCTCGGTCATGTCGCAGAACCGCACCCGGACCAGGTCGAGCGTCCGCGTCACCAGCTGCGGCACATCGTCGAAATCGAGCACGATATCGCAGCGCCCCACCACCGGCATCGCCTCCGAGACACCCAGTTCCGCCTCCGCCGTGCAGGTCGCCCGCTTCCGGCCAGCCCTGACCAGCGCCAGAAGCGCGTCCGACAAGGCCGCACCCTCCCCGAAACGGTAGGTCTCCGCCCCCGGATAGCGCGCCTTCAGCTCGGCCAAACTCACCATCGTCTCTGTTTCCCAAATATCCCGTGGGAGGCCGGAGGGTCGCCATTGTCGCGCCATAGGTCCGCGCGACACCGGCGACGGCCGAGCCCCCATCAAAAGGCCCGCACCCGCTCACATCCGGAACACGCCAAAGCGCGTCTCCTCGACGGGCGCGTTGAGCGCGGCCGAGAGGCTCAGGAACAGAACCTCCCGCGTCTTGCGCGGGTCGACGATGCCGTCGTCCCAGAGCCGCGCCGAGGCGTAGAGCGGGTGCGACTGGCGCTCGAACATCTCGATCGTGGGCCGCTTGAATTCCGCCTCCTCCTCGTCGGACCACGCGCCCCCCGTCCGCTCGATCCCCTCGCGCTTCACCGTCGCGAGCACGCCCGCGGCCTGCTCGCCGCCCATCACGGAGATGCGCGAGTTGGGCCAGGTCCAGAGAAACCGCGGCTGGTAGGCGCGCCCGGCCATGCCGTAGTTCCCCGCCCCGAACGAGCCGCCCACGAGCATCGTGATCTTCGGCACCGAAGTCGTGGCGACGGCGGTGACCATCTTCGCCCCGTGCCGCGCGATGCCTTCGTTCTCATAGCGCCGCCCGACCATGAAGCCGGTGATGTTCTGAAGGAATACCAAGGGGATGCGCCGCTGCGAACAGAGTTCGATGAAATGCGCGCCCTTCTGCGCGGCCTCCGAGAACAGCACCCCGTTGTTCGCCACGATGCCCACGGGACAGCCCATGACATGGGCGAAGCCCGTCACCAGAGTCTCCCCGAAGCGCGCCTTGAACTCGTCGAAGCGGCTCCCGTCCACGACCCGCGCGATGACCTCGCGGATGTCGTAAGGTGTGCGCAGGTCGGCGGGCACGACGCCGAGGATCTCCTCGGGATCGTAGGCCGGGTCCTCCGGGCTCTGCCACTGAACCGTGGCAGGCTTGGCGAGGTTGAGCCCGGCCACCGCCCGCCGCGCCAGCGCCAGCGCATGCGCGTCGTCCTCGGCGAGATAATCCGCCACGCCGG
>CAYTBD010000444.1:0-2313 GCA_964435755.1 uncultured Rhodobacterales bacterium | reverse complement strand
AGCGCCGCCTTGCGGATAGGCTCCATTCCGACCTTCGGCATACGTGCCCCGCGCTCCTGTTGCGCCGAGGGGCCTAACCTGTTCTTTTTTGACTCGTCAATCAAGAACCGCACCACAGGGAGACACGAATGAAACGACTCGCCCTTTCGACCGCTCTTGCCGCGCTGCTCGCCGGCCCCGCCCTCGCGCAGGACTGCGAGACGGTCGTCTTCTCCGATGTCGGCTGGACCGACATCACCGCCACCACCGCCGCCACGACGCTCGTGCTCGAGGCGCTGGGCTACGACACCGACATCAAGGTGCTCTCGGTGCCGGTGACCTACACCTCGCTCGCGGCCGGCGACATCGACGTCTTCCTCGGCAACTGGATGCCCACGATGGAAGCCGACATCGCGCCCTACCGCGAGGCCGGAACGGTCGAGACGGTCCGTGCCAACCTGACGGGCGCCAAGTACACGCTCGCGACGAACAGCGTCGGCGCCGCGCTCGGGATCGAGGACTTCTCGGACATCGCCGAGCACCGGGATGCGCTCGGAGGCGACATCTACGGGATCGAGCCCGGCAACGACGGCAACCGGCTGATCATGGACATGATCGCCGCCGACGCCTTCGGCCTCGAAGGGTTCGACGTCGTCGAAAGCTCCGAACAGGGGATGCTCGCGCAGGTCGAACGCGCGACGCGCCGGGACGAACCGGTCGTCTTCCTCGGCTGGGAACCGCATCCGATGAACGCCAACTTCGACCTCACCTATCTCGAAGGCGGGGACGACTACTTCGGCCCCGACTTCGGCGGCGCGACGGTCTACACCAACACCTCGGCGGGCTTCGTCGAGGAATGCCCCAACGTCGGCCAGCTTCTGAAGAATCTCGAGTTCACGCTTCAGATGGAGAACGAGATCATGGGCGCCATCCTGAACGACGGCGAACGCGCGGGAGTCGCGGCGGAAGCCTGGCTCCAGGAGAACCCGGGCGTGCTCGACGCCTGGCTCGACGGCGTCACGACGAAGGACGGCGGCGACGCGATGGAAGCGGTCAAGAGCGCGCTCGAAGGCTGATCGTCCGGGATGGACGAACCCTCCATGGCCCCGCCGCTCGCGCCGGCGGGGCCTTTTTTCAAGGCATGGGAATCTCGGTGGTGAACTTCGGCACCTGATATCCCGTCTGCACCGCAGGACGCTCGGCGATCCTGAGATACCAGTCGGTCACGGCGGGATAGTCGCGGAGCGGCACCTGGTGCCATTCGAAGCGCGAGATCCAGGGCCAGATCGCCATGTCCGCGATGGTGTAGTCGCCCCGTCCGTCGCCGGCGACGAAGTCCCGTCCGGAGAGCCGCTCGTCGAGCACCTTGTAGAGCCTGTGCGCCTCGGTGTGATAGCGCTCCTCGGCATAGGGCGCGGCGCCGGGGTTCTGTTTCAGGAAGTGATGCGCCTGCCCGATCATCGGGCCGACGCCGCCCATCTGCCACATCAGCCATTCGATCGTCCGCCAGCGCGCGTCGCCCTCCGGCAGGAACCGCCCCGTCTTCTCGGCGAGCCACATCAGGATCGCGCCCGATTCCATCAGCGCGAATCCTGTTTCGCGCTCGCGGATCGCCGGGATCTTGTTGTTGGGCGAGACCGCGAGGAACTCGGGCGTGAACTGCTCGCCCGCGCCGATGTCGACGCCGTGCGCCGCGTAGTCGAGCCCAAGTTCCTCGAGCATGATGGAGACCTTGCGCCCGTTGGGCGTCGTCCATGTGTAGAGATCGATCATCCGCATCCTCCCCGCGTTTCCCGAAGCGATAGCCGGAGCGGCGGGAAACGTCACGCCACATCGGCGTCTTTTCATCCGGGAGCCGCGGGGGCATGGTAGGGCGGCAATCGGGGAACGGGCGATGGACTGGCTGACAGACAACAAGATTCCGGTGGGTCAGGTCGCCGCGACGGTCTTCGAATGGCTGCAGGACAACGGCAGGGTCTTCTTCGACGCGGTCTCCGACGGGATGGAGGCGTTCATCGAATGGGTGCTCTGGGCGCTTCAGACGCCGCATCCGCTGATCATCGTGGGGCTCTTCGTCGCGCTCACCTGGCTCGTGCAGCGGTCCTGGCAAACCTGCCTTCTGATCGCGGCGGGCTTCCTCTTCATCCTGAATCAGGGGTACTGGGAGGAAACGACCGAAAGCCTCACCCTCGTTCTCGCCTCCTGCGTCGTCTGCATGGCCGTGGGCGTGCCCATCGGCATCGCGGCGGCGCACCGGCCGAAGCTCTATGCCTGGATGCGGCCGGTGCTCGACCTGATGCAGACGCTGCCGACCTTCGTCTACCTCATCCCGGC
>CAYTBD010000443.1:0-2315 GCA_964435755.1 uncultured Rhodobacterales bacterium | reverse complement strand
GGTCGAGGTGATCGACGCGAGCGGCAGGCTCTCGAGCATCGCGAAGAGCGACAGTTCCGGCGAGTAGGTGTTGATCACGTTCGCCTTGACCGCCGAGGTCTCGGGGTTGGCGATCATGTCGCTGATCGCCGCGCCGCCGAACGTCGCCATCCAGAGCACGCAGACGAGGCTCGGGATGATGAGGACGCAGGTGAGGAACTCCCGCACCGTGCGGCCCCGGCTCACCCGGGCGATGAACATGCCGACGAAGGGCGACCAGCTGATCCACCACGCCCAGTAGAACGCCGTCCACCCCTGCATGTAGCCCGTATCCTCGCGTCCGAACGGGTTGGAGAGCGGCACGACCTCCTGCACATAGGCGCCGAGCCCGGAGACGAACTCCGTCAGGATCGTCGCCGCGCCCGCCGCGAAGAGCACGAAGATCAGCAGCAGCGCCGCGATCACCATGTTGATCTCGGACAGCACCTTGACCCCGCCGTCGAGCCCCCGCAGGACCGAGACCAGCGCGATCGCGGTGATCCCGATGATGAGGATGACCTGCACCGTCACGTTGTTGGGTATGCCGTAGACGTAGTTCAGGCCCGCGTTGGCCTGCTGCGCCCCGATGCCGAGCGAGGTCGCCAGTCCGAACAGGGTCGCGAAGACCGCGAGCGTGTCGATGATGTGACCCCACCAGCCCCAGACGCGCTCGCCCAGGATCGGATAGAAGGCCGAGCGGATCGAAAGCGGCAGGCCCTTGTTGTAGGAAAAGAGCCCCAGCGCCAGCGCCACGACGGCGTAGATCGCCCAGGGATGCAGCGCCCAGTGATAGGACGTGGCCGCAAGGGCCATGCGCCGGGCTTCCTCGACGTTCCCCTCGATGAGGTTGCCGGCCTCGTCGAACGGACGGGCGACCCCCAGCGGCTCGTCGCCCCACGGCGTGCCGAAGTAGTAGGCGGGCTCGAGCACCCCGAAGAACATCAGCCCGATGCCCATCCCGGCCGCGAAGAGCATCGCGAACCAGCCCGGATAGCCGTAGTCCGGTGTCGCGTCCGCGCCGCCGAGCCGCACCGAGCCCCAGGGGCTGACGATGAGGAACAGGCAGAACAGAACGAAGATGTTCGCCGACATCAGGAAGAACCAGTCGAACGTGCTGGTCAGCGTCGGCCGGAGCCAGCCGAAGAATTCACCCGCCTGCTCCGGCGCCGCCAGCGCGTATGCGACGAAGGCCACGACCGAGAGTCCGGAAATCAGAAAGACCGGATTGTGAATGTCGAGCCCGAAGGGCCCGATCCTTGTCGCTATGTTGTCCTGACCGATCTCGTAATCGGTCTCGATGATATCCGAGGTTCCCTCCGGCTCGGGAATCCCCTGATTTGTGGTTTCGTCGGCCATTCTCGCGGCCTCCCCTTCTTGAAATTCGTTGTCCGCGCGATCAGGCGTCGCGCACGAGCATCACGGAAACTCCAGTATGTCCCGCCAGTTTCCCGCCGTTTGACGGCCAGAAGTACTCGGCGAGGCCCGGCTTGTGCGACGCCATCACGACGAGGTCGGCCCCGACCTCGTCCACGGCCTTGACGAGCACGTCGTCCACATCGGTCGTCGGATCGTGGGCGATCATGACATGCGTCTTCGGCGCGACCCCGCGCTTGCCTCCGTCCTCCTTCGCGAAGGCCTCGAGCTTGGTCGCGAACTCCTTGGGATTGTGGGCGAGCGGCCCCGGTGTCGCCGCCGTGACCGAGACGTACGTCAACTCGGCGCCGTAATGTTTCGCGAGGTCCGCGGCCGTCGCGAGCGCGCGGTCTATCTTCGGCAGATGCCCGAGGTCGACCGGCACCATGATGGTCTTGAACATGCACTCCCTCCTGTTCGCCTCCGTGTCACCGGGGACAGAGGATGCTGAGACCGGCCCGGAGGTCTTCGATTGTGGCCCGGGGCGCAGCGTCGGGTCCCGGTGCGGGAACCGTAGCGCGAAACGGCCCCGGAACGCAAACGGGCAGACGAAAAAGATGCAGCCGGAAAACGACATCCCCGAGACTCATCTTCCCTGCGAAATCAAGGGCGAGGATATCGGATCTCCCGCTCCGGGATCCGTTTGCGACACTCAAGGGGGCCGGCGTCGGAGCCCCCGGGGGGTGGCCGAGGTCGCGATCAGGCGCTCACGTCAACGACGACCCGCCCGCGCACCTGACCCTTCAGGATCGCCCGGCCGAGCTCCGGCAGATCGCCCAGCCCTGCCGGCTCGACCATCGCCTCGAGCTTGTCCATCGGCAGGTCGCGCGCGATCCGGCCCCAGGCCTCGACGCGGTCGGCGTAGGGCCGCAGCACGCTGTCGA
>CAYTBD010000442.1:0-2341 GCA_964435755.1 uncultured Rhodobacterales bacterium | reverse complement strand
GCAGATCGAGGCCGAGGCGCTGAAGAAGGAGGACGACCAGGCGTCGAAGGACCGGCTGAAGAGCCTCGAGAAGGAGCTGTCCGAGCTTCAGGGCCGGTCGGCGGAACTGACGGCCAAGTGGCAGTCCGAGCGCGACAAGCTCAACTCGGCGCGGGAGCTGAAGGAACAGCTCGACCGGGCGCGGGCCGAGCTTGACCAGGCGAAGCGAGAGGGCAACCTCGCGCGGGCGGGGGAGCTGTCCTACGGCGTCATCCCGCAGCTCGAGAAGCAGCTGGGGGAGGCCGAGGAGAAGGACGACGAGCTGATGGTCGAGGAGGCCGTGCGGCCCGAGCAGATCGCGCAGGTCGTCGAACGCTGGACCGGCATCCCGACGTCGAAGATGCTCGAAGGCGAGCGCGAGAAGCTTCTCAAGATGGAAGAGGAGCTTAGCCGCCGGGTGATCGGTCAACGGCAGGCGGTCACTGCCGTGTCGAACGCCGTGCGCCGGGCGCGGGCGGGCCTTCAGGACGAGAACCGGCCGCTGGGGTCGTTCCTCTTCCTCGGTCCCACGGGCGTCGGCAAGACGGAACTGACGAAGGCGCTGGCCGAATACCTTTTCGACGATGACGCCGCGATGGTGCGCATCGACATGTCCGAGTTCATGGAGAAACACTCCGTCTCGCGGCTGATCGGCGCGCCGCCGGGCTATGTCGGTTACGACGAAGGCGGTGTTCTGACCGAAGCGGTGCGGCGCCGGCCCTACCAGGTCGTGCTGTTCGACGAGGTCGAGAAGGCGCACCCGGAAGTCTTCAACGTGCTGTTGCAGGTGCTCGATGACGGGGTGCTGACCGACGGTCAGGGCCACCGGGTCGACTTCAAGCAGACGCTCATCGTGCTGACCTCGAACCTCGGGAGCCAGGCGCTGAGCACGCTGCCGGACGGCGCGGATGCGGGCGAGGCCAAGCGCAACGTGATGGAGGCCGTCCGGGCGCATTTCCGGCCGGAGTTCCTGAACCGGCTCGACGACATGATCGTGTTCGACCGCCTGACGCGCGAGGACATGACGGGCATCGTCGAGATCCAGCTCGGGCGTCTCCAGTCGCGTCTGGCGCAGCGCAAGATCGCGCTGGAGCTCGACGAGGGCGCCGAGAAGTGGCTGGCCGACGAGGGCTACGATCCGGTCTACGGCGCGCGGCCGCTCAAGCGGGTGATCCAGCGGAGCCTGCAGGACCAGCTGGCCGAGATGATCCTCGCGGGCGACGTAACCGATGGTGACACGGTGCACGTGAGCGCCGGCACCGACGGGCTGATCGTGGGTGACCGGGTGTCGTCCTCGAACCGGCAGCCGCCGGAAGACGCGGTTCTGCACTGAGGTGTGTCGTGTGACATGAGAAAGCCCCGCTTCGGCGGGGCTTTTTTGATGGCCCGAATTGAGTGAACGGTGCCGGCGTCATCCAACACGCTTGAGCCGCCGCCGCTTTGCCGCTACGCGTCCCGCATGAGTTTCAACACCTTCGGCCATATCTTCCGTGTCACCACCTGGGGCGAAAGCCACGGACCCGCGTTGGGCGCGACGGTGGACGGGTGCCCGCCGGGCGTGGCGCTGGCGCCATCGATGATCCAGCACTGGCTCGACCGGCGGAAGCCGGGACAGTCGAAATACACCACCCAGCGGCGCGAGTCCGACGAGGTGGAGATCCTTTCGGGCGTCTTCGAGGGGGTGACCACCGGCACCCCGATCCAGCTGATGATCCGCAACACCGACCAGCGGTCGAAGGACTACGGCGACATCGCCGAGAAGTTCCGGCCCGGCCACGCCGACATCACCTACTGGCAGAAATACGGCATCCGCGACTATCGCGGGGGCGGGCGATCCTCTGCCCGCGAGACGGCGGCGCGGGTCGCGGCGGGGGGCGTCGCGCGCGCGGCGCTCAGGGCGCTTCTGCCGGGCATGGAGATCACCGGCTACATGGTGCGGATGGGCGAGAAGGCCATCGACCGGGCGCGGTTCGATCCGGCGGAGGTGGAGCGGAACCCGTTCTGGGTGCCGGACGCCACGGCCGCCGAGGACTGGGCCGGCTACCTCGACGGGCTCCGCAAGTCGGGCAGTTCCGTGGGCGCGGTGATCGAGATCGTGGCGAGGGGGGTTCCGGCGGGGCTCGGCGCGCCGGTCTATGGCAAGCTCGACACCGATCTCGCCGCCGCGATGATGTCGATCAACGCCGTGAAGGGCGTCGAGATCGGCGAGGGGATGGCGTCGGCGGAGTTGACCGGGGAGGCCAATGCCGACGAGATCGCGATGGGACCTGACGGGCCGGTGTATTCCTCCAACCATGCCGGCGGGATTCTGGGCGGCATCTCC
>CAYTBD010000441.1:0-2345 GCA_964435755.1 uncultured Rhodobacterales bacterium | reverse complement strand
AAATCGCGATTGAGCCCTCCCTTCGATATTCAGGCCCCCAATGGAGTGGGCCGCTCGCCGTCTCGAAGAAGTCAGGGTGGAAAGGCGTCACTCCTTCGTCATGCAATTGCATGTAAATCCGATGCGACTCTGCGGCATCGTCGATTGAGAGTTGGTATGCTTGCGCTATCAATCTCGCTGATTCCACCCGCACCCCATTCTCCACCACGATCCGGATCACCCCCAGCGCTGCGCGCCGCAGCGCGAAGGGGTCCTTCGACCCGGTGGGCGTCTCGTCGATGGCCCAGAACCCCGTGAGCATGTCGATCTTGTCGGCCAGCGCGACCGCGACCGACACCGGCGCGGCGGGCACCGCATCCCCGGGCCCCAGCGGGGAATAATGCGCCTCGCAGGCCTCAGGCACCCCGTCGTCATGCCCCGCCGCCTCGGCGTAGTAGCGGCCCATGATCCCCTGCAACTCGGGAAACTCGTAGACCATCTCGCTCGCCAGATCGGCCTTGCACACCCGCGCCGCCTCCGCCGCGAGGTCCGGCTTCGCGCCCACCACCGGCGCGATCTCGCGCGCCAGCGCCTCGAGCCGCGCGATCCGGTCGGCCTGGCTCCCGAGCTTGTTGTGGAACGTCACCTGCGCCAGCGGCGCCGCCATTCCTTCCAGCCCCACGGCCTTCACCGTCCGCAGATCGTTCTCCCAGAAGAACTTCGCGTCCGACAGCCGCGCCGCCAGGACCTTCTGGTTGCCGGCGAGGATGGCCGCGCCGTGATCCGCCGTCTCGCGGTTGGCGACGGTGACGAACTTCTCGATCCGGCCGGTGCCCGGATTCCTGACGGAGAAGAACTTCTGGTGCTCCTTCATAGACGTCTTCAGCACCTCGGGCGGAAGGCCCAGGAACGCCTCTCCGATGTCGCCCATCAGCACGACCGGCCATTCGACGAGACCCGCGACCTCCGACAGGAGCCCGTTGTCCTCGACAACCTCGAGCCCCTGCGCGAACGCGAGGTTCTGCGCGTCGTGCCGGATGTGGTCGGCGCGCTCCTCCGCCGAGAGGATCACATGCGCCTTCTTCAGCTTCGCGGCATAGTCGTCGAAACCGGTCACCCTGAACCGCTCCGGCGCCATGAAGCGGTGGCCCGCCGTGGTGTCCGCCGACGCGATCCGGTCGATCTCGACCGGCACCACGTCGGCCCCGCCCTCGTCGGAGAGAATGCAGAGGATCGAGTGCAGCGGCCGGACCCAGCGGAGGGTTCCCGCCCCCCAGCGCATCGATTTGGGCCAGGGAAAGTTGCGGATCACGTGGTCCAGCACGTCCGCCACGATCTCGGACGCGGGGCGGCCCGGCTTCTCGATCGTCGCGAACCAGACCTCGCCCTTGCCGGTATCGCGGCGTTCGAGCCGGTCCCTGCTGAGGCCCGTCGATCTGAGAAAGCCTTCCAGCGCTTTTTCGGGCGCGTCGACGCGCGGCCCCTTGCGGTCCTCGCGCAGGGTCGGGCTCTCGGCCAAGAGCCCCTCGACCGTGAGCGCGAGCCGGCGTGGCGTCGCGAAGCCGGCGGCCGAGGCGTAGGTCAACCCCGCCTCGACGAGACCGTCCGTCACCAGCTTCCTGAGGTCCTCCGCCGCCCGCGCCTGCATCCGCGCGGGAATTTCCTCGGAGAAGAGTTCGATCAGCAGATCGGGCATCAGTTCAGCCTTTCAGGGACGGGCGGGCAGCCGGGCGGAGCGGGATCGCCGTCGAAGACGACCTCGCCGCAGGCGTTGATCTGGTGCCAGGCGTAACCGCGGCCGTCGGGATAGAGGACGACGATCCGGTCGATCCCGTAGGTGATGTTTTCCTCGCCGAGGTAGGCGGTCGCGGCGCCGGCTTCGAGATCGGCACCGATCCGTTCGGCATCGAAGCAGTCGAACCAGCCCGGCGCGACGAGCGGCACCGCGTCGGGATAACGCTGGAGATCGTCAGGGACGTCCTCGACCTCGAAACACGCGCGGAACCGGATCGGCGAGCTGTCGGCGTCGATCCCCTCGAAGGCGCTGACCGAGAGCCTCTCGACCGTGCCGTCCTCGCCCGTCACGCGCAGCACAACGTCGCCACCGTTCTCCGCGAGGTCCACGTCTTCGTAGAATGCGTAGACCTGAAGCCAGTACATGGCGGCGCCCGCGATCAGCCCGGCGGCGATCAGGAAGATGGCGATCGGCTTCCCGCTCATCCCGCGTGGCCGCCCGCCCCGGTCGTCACGAACGCGTCCGCGCATGTCTTCGCCAGCGCCCGTACCCGGCCGATATAGCTCTGCCGCTCGGTCACCGAGATCACGCCGCGCGCGTCGAGCAGGTTGAAGAGGTGCGAGGCCTTGAT
>CAYTBD010000440.1:0-2370 GCA_964435755.1 uncultured Rhodobacterales bacterium | reverse complement strand
ACACGTCCCCCACGTCGGTCGATCCCGCCGGCGATGGCATGTCCGGCGTCAGCGGCACGATGAAGTCGGCAAGTGGCTTGTCCGCCACCGGCGCGCGCCGCGCCCGCCTGAAGGCGTCGGCCACATGCGCCGGCGTCAGCGTCGCCTGTATCTGACGAGCGAAGACACGATCCGCCTCGTCGAACGGCGGCGGCCCCAGCCGCTCCATCTGCGCCTCCATTGCCCGCTCGAGCGGCCCGTTGCCCAGCACGTTCGACACCGCCGAGACGACATGAGAGGCGACGTGCGTCTCCGTCATCAGCGCCGCGCCTTCGGCGATCTTCTTCACCCGTTCCACAAGCGCGAGAAGTTCGCGGTTGCTCGACGCCCGCACGAGCTGGCGCACGGTCGCCTTCGACTGCACCACGTTCGGCGCCTCGCCGCCCGCGTCGAGATAGGCGTAGTGCACCCGTGCGTCGTCGGGCATGTGCTCGCGCATGTAATTCACGCCGATGTTCATCAGTTCGACTGCATCGAGGGCCGATCGGCCCAGTTCCGGCGCGGCCGCCGCGTGCGAGGCGATGCCATGGAAGCTGAAGTCGATCCGCGTGTTCGCGAGGAACCCGCCGCCCACGACTCCCGTGTAGTCGCCGGGGTGCCAGGTGATCGCCGCGTCCACGTCCTCGAAGAGCCCTTCGCGTACCATGAACGTCTTGGCCGCGCCGCCTTCCTCGGCCGGGCAGCCGTAGTAGCGCACGCGCCCCGGACGACCGGTTTCCTTCAGCCACCCCGCAAGGCTCGCCGCCGCCATCAGCGCGGCCGAGCCCAGAAGGTTGTGCCCGCAGCCATGACCGAATCGCCCCACCGGCCGCTCCTCGGCCACACCGGGCTCCTGTCCGAGGCCGGGCAGCGCGTCGTACTCGCCGAGGATCGCGATCACCGGTCCGCCCTCCCCCCATTCCCCCATCACCGCGGTCGGGATGCCGGCCAGCGTCTGCGTCACGCGCGCGCCTTCCGCGGCAAGCTGCTCGGCGTGGGCGGCGGCCGAGCGGGTTTCGGTATAGGCGATCTCGGGCGTCTCGAAGACCCGGTCGGCGAGGGCGGTGTAGGCCTCGCGCTTGGCGTCGACGATGTTCCAGATGTGGTCCGTGTTCTTCATGTCTCAACTCCCCGACTCGCGTGGGAGCTTGCCGCCGATGCGCGATGGATACCAGCGGTCTGTCATGTGGCGGTGCTCGTCCGGTCCCGGACGGGTGAAACCTTCGCCGCCCGCCCGCGTTGCGGTGCGACTCAAATCCAGGAGGACACATGACCCGTATAGCCATCATCGCCGCGACCGCGCTCTTCGCGGCGCCCGCCATCGCGCAGGAAGATCAGGGCGACCTGCGGCAAGCCGCCGAAAGCTACGTCGAAAGTCAGGCCATGCAGACGGCGATCGACGAGATCCTCTCGACCGACACCTTCGTCGCGCAGCTTCAGGCCACCGGCGCGCAACTGAGCGACCAGCAGCTCCAGACGATCGCCGGCATCATCGACGAGGAGTTCGAAGATGTGCGCCCGAATCTGCAATCGGCGATGACGACCGCCGCGGTCGACGCCTTCACGCTCGAGGAGCTCGAGGCACTGAACGAATTCTACGAGAGCGAAGAGGGGCAGTCGGTCGCCGAGAAGATGCAGCCTTTCATGCAGAGCTTCTATCAGGAGATCGGGCCGACGCTCCGCGAGACGCAGCAGGACATCTCGATGCGCGTGCAGGAGGAACTGACTGCAGGCGAGGGCGGCACCGGCGATGGAACGACTTCGAACTGACAGCGCCATCCCTCGTCAGAAGGCGGAACGCCGGCTGAGACCGGGGTTCCGCCTTGTGCTCAACTGCGGATCGCGTCGATCATGACCTGAACATTCTCCGGGTCCGCATCGGGCGTGATGCCGTGCCCCAGATTGAAGATGTGCGGACCGCCGGAAAAGGCGCGGACGATCTGCCTGGTCGCGTCGATCAACGGCTGGCCACCCGTGACCAAGTGTTTCGGATCGAGATTTCCCTGAACGCAGCCGTCCTTCTGGACGTGCTCGGCCGCCCATTCGGCGCTGACCGAATTGTCGATCGCCACGCAGTCCGCCCCGGTCGCCCTTGCGAAGCCGATATAGCCATCCCCGGCCTCCCGCGGGAAGGCGATGACGGGCACGCCCGGATGCCGCGCCTTGATCTCGGCGATGATCCGCTTCGCCGGTTCAAGCGCGAACTTCTGAAAATCGTCGCCTTTCAAAGACCCCGCCCAGCTGTCGAATATCTTCACGACCTCCGCCCCGGCTTCGATCTGGCGCGAGAGATATTCGATGGTCGCCAGCGTCAGCCGCATCGCCTCGACGTCGAAGGTGAAGGTCTTCATC
>CAYTBD010000439.1:0-2386 GCA_964435755.1 uncultured Rhodobacterales bacterium | reverse complement strand
AGGCGCAGATCACGAAGTATCCCGAGGGCCGGCAGGCCAGCGCGATCATCCCGCTTCTGTGGCGTGCGCAGGAGCAGGAAGGGTGGCTGTCGCGCCCCGCGATCGAGCATGTCTGCGACATGCTGGGCCTTGCCCATATCCGCGGGCTCGAGGTCGCCACGTTCTACTTCATGTTCCAGCTGCAACCCGTTGGATCCGTGGCGCATGTCCAGATCTGCGGGACGACCTCCTGCATGATCTGCGGGGCCGAGGACCTGATCGGGGTCTGCAGGGAAAAGATCGCGCCCGGCGCGCATCAGCTTTCCGCCGACGGCAAGTTCTCGTGGGAGGAGGTCGAATGCCTCGGCGCCTGCGCGAACGCGCCGATGGCGCAGATCGGCAAGGATTACTACGAAGATCTGACGACGGAGCGGCTGGCGCAGATCATCGACGAGCTGGCCGCGGGCAAGGTTCCGGTGCCGGGGCCGCAGACCGGGCGCTTCGCCTCGGAGCCGGTTTCGGGGCTGACGAGCCTCGCGGGCGACGGGGCGGGCGAGCCGCAGAATGCCTCGGTCGCCCTCGCGACCGCGATCGGTGATACCGTGAAACGTATCGACGGGACCGAAGTGCCGCTGCGCACGCCGTGGCTCGGCAAGGGCACGGGGCCCGAGGAGCCGCCGGTCCGGCCCGAGCCGATCCCGACGCCGGCGCCCGCCGCGGCCGAGAAGACCGGGCGGCCCGCCGAAGGCAGCGTGGTGCCCGAGAACACCGGCACGCGGCCCGAAGTGCTGACGGTGCCGCGCCCCGAGGGGCCGGACGATCTCACGAAGATCAGGGGCATCGGACCGAAGGTCGAAAAGATGCTGAACTCGCTGGGGTTCTTCCATTACGACCAGATCGCGAACTGGTCGGAGTCGGACATCGTCTGGGTTGACGAGAACCTCGAGACGTTCCGCGGCCGCGTCACCCGCGACAACTGGGTGGAGCAGGCGAAAAAGCTCTCCCAAGGGGGAGAGACAGACGGGACCTGACGCGTTACAACCTAAGTCGGAGTGGACACGCACTCTCAAGGACTTGGAGAACGAAACATGACGAAACAGACCCAAGACTCCATGTTGCTGGTCGGGACAATCTCGGGCGCGGTTTTCTTCCTGGCGTTCGTGCTGCTGATGGTTGTGGGGGGATACACCTTTTCCCCGGCGCTGTTCCTCGCTCTGGCGGTGGGTGCAGTGGTGGCGGTTTTTCTGTTCATCGCGTTCCACCGGAAGCCCGAGGCTCCCGCGTCAACGCCGGTCCAGCGGCAGGCCGCCCCGGCGCCTGCGCCCGAACCCGCGGCGGCACCGGCGCCGCAAGCGGCCTCGGCACCGGCGCCCCAGCCCGCTGCGGCACCGGCGCCACAAGCGGCACCGGCGTCCGAGCCCGCTGCGCCCGAGCCGGTTGCGGAAGGCGCCAAGCCCGCAACGCTCGATGCGCCGAAGGGCGGCGCGGCCGACGATCTGAAGAAGATCAAGGGCGTCGGGCCGAAGCTCGAGACGATGCTTCACGGCATGGGCTTCTACCACTACGACCAGATCGCGAACTGGACGCCCGCGGAGATCGCCTGGGTCGACGAGAACCTCGAGGGGTTCAAGGGCCGCGTCAGCCGCGACAACTGGGTCGAGCAGGCGAAGACGCTCGCCACCGGCGGCGAGACGGAATTCTCGCAGCGCGTGGATGAGGGCGACGTCTACTGACGGTGTGACGAAACGGCAGTCGCGGGCGGGTCACCGCCCGTGGCAAGGCCCGCGAGAACGACGGGAACCGTTCGGGTCGCAGGCCCCTTCCAGACGAGGGGCGCGGTGTGGAGGACGGCCGAGGCCGTCCGGATGGATGAAACCTCGCAGCGCCACCGCGCGCGTGCGGGATTGGTGATGCGATGACGCACGATCCGGATCAGGACCGACAGACGGCCCGTCAGGCGCGCACGGTCGCCGTGGTGATCGCGGCGACTATGTTGCTGTGGATGGCGGCCCAGTGGATCGGTGGCGAGATGGGATGGGAAGCGCGCTATGTCTTCCTTTTCGACATGCTCGCCATGGCCGGGTTTCTCTGGGCGCTCATCGTGACGTTTCAGATCTGGCGCAGGCGCCGGAACGACTGAGGAACAGGCATGCTCAAGGACGAAGACCGCATCTTCACGAACCTCTACGGGATGCACGACCGCACCCTCGCCGGCGCGAAGGCGCGCGGGGACTGGGACGGCACCGCGGACCTCATCGCGAAGGGCCGCGACTGGATCGTCGAGGAGATGAAATCCTCCGGTCTCCGCGGCCGGGGCGGCGCGGGATTCCCGACGGGCCTCAAGTGGTCCTTCATGCCGAAGGAGTCGGACGGCCGGCCCGCCTATCTCGTGGTCAACGCCGACGAA
>CAYTBD010000438.1:0-2389 GCA_964435755.1 uncultured Rhodobacterales bacterium | reverse complement strand
CCCGCCGCCCCCGGCGCGAAGGGGCAGCCGCCGAGCCCGCCCACCGCCGCGTCGAACACCCGGAGCCCCGCGTCGAGCGAGACCTCGATATTGTCGAGCGCCCGCCCGCCGGTGTCGTGGTAGTGCCCGGCCAGATGCCCGGCATCCGCGACGCCGAGCACCGCCTCCAGCATCGCCGTGATCCTCTCCGGCGTCCCCTTTCCGATCGTGTCGCCGAGAGAGACCTCGTAGCAGCCCATCGCGAACAGGGCCTCGACCACCTCGCAGACCGCCTCAGGCGCCACCGGCCCGTCATAGGGGCATTCGACCACGCAGGAGACGTAGCCGCGCATGCGCACATTCTCCGCATTGGCGGCCTCTGCCACGGGCGCGAACCGCTCCAGGCTTTCGGAAATCGAACAATTGAGGTTCGCGCGGCTGAATCCCTCGCTCGCGCTCGCGAAGATCGCGATCTCGTCGGCGCCCGCGTCCATCGCCCGGTCGAACCCGATGGTGTTGGGCGTCAGCGCGGCGTAGGACACCCCCGGCGCCCGCCGTATCCCGGAGAGAACCTGCGCCCCGTCCGCCATCTGCGGCACCCACCTGGGGCTCACGAAGGACGCCGCCTCTATCCGCAGGAATCCGGCCTCCGACAGGCAGTCGATCAGCGCGATCTTCTCCCGCGCCGGGATCGCCCGCTTTTCGTTCTGAAGCCCGTCCCGCGGACCCACCTCGAAGATCTCGACGAACTCAGCCATGCCCTGTCCGTTTCATCTTGGCGCAACTACGCGGGATCCGGGACGGTGCGCCCATGCGATCCACCGGCACGGTCACGCGTCCGGCGCCGGGTAGAAGTCCTCCCGGTAGATCTCAGGCGCCCCGTCACGCGACGCGGCGCGTCCGAACGCCGGGCGTCCCTCGCACCGCCCGAGCCAGCCCGCCACGCGCGGCAGCCGCTCGAAGCTCACGAACCGCCGCGCGATCATCGCGCCGTAGCCCACCGCGCAATCGACCGCCGAGAAGCCCGAGGGCAACAGCCAGTCATGCGCCCCGAGCCCCGCCTCGACCACCTCCAGCGCCTTCTCCAGCCGCTTCGCTTCCAGCTGCATCACCGTCGGGCTCCGCATCCAGGCCTCGCGCAGCGCGATGTGGTGCTGCGTCAGGTTCGCGAGATGCTGGCCGATCGTCTCGGCGAAATGGAGCCATTCGAGCCAGTCGACCCAATCCGCATCGCCTTGCGCCCGCCCGAACATCCCGCGCGTCCCGCAGAGATACTCCGTGATCGCCCCGCTTTCGTAGATCACGCGCCCGTCGATCTCGAGCGCGGGCACCCGGCCCGCGGGCGAAATCGCCAGATACTCCGGCGCGCGCAGCGACTTGTCGAAGAACGACCGCCGCGCGATCTCGAAGTCGATCCCCATCTCCTCCATCAGCCACAGGATGCGGAACGACCGCGCCTGGGCCACGTGATGCAGCCGGATCATGCTTCCCCGTCCTCCTCGAGCCGCACGAGCGCCGCGCCCGCCTCGACCTGCGCCCCCGCCTCGGCCAGCACCTCGGCGACGGTCCCGTCGCGCCAGGCGGTCAGCGTGTGCTCCATCTTCATGGCTTCCAGTATGGCCAATCGCTGCCCCGCCGTCACGGTTTCTCCCGCGCTGACGAAAACCGCCTTGAGAAGCCCCGGCATCGGCGCCTCGACAACGTCCGCCCCGACCCCGGCCGCGGCGCCGCGCGCCAGCGGATCGGGGACGGTGAAGTGGAACCCGTCGTCCCAGAAGACGCTGACGCCGGCGGCATGGCGGACGACACGCGCCGGCACCCGCTCGCCGCCCACCGACCAGCCCGCGCGCGTCCGCTCGACGCAGTGCCCGATCTCGCCCAGCCGCACGTCGTGGACGCCGGGATCCCGCGTCTCGACCGTCGCCACGATCTCCTCCTCGCCGACGCAAACCCGCGCCGTCTGCACCAGCGGCGCCCAGAGGTGGAACCCCTGCAGCGGCGCGGGATCGCCGTGAAGCCCAAGCCCGCCCAGCGCCGCGAGCGCCTGCACCCGGCTGTCCGGCACGGGATCCGCCGCGAGCGCGTCGAGGTTCCGGTCGATCAGGCCCGTATCGACGTCCCCGGCCCCGAACCCCCGATGGTCAGCCAGACGCCTCAAGAATGCGAGGTTCGTCACGCTGCCTGCCACCTCGGTCCGGCCAAGCGCCGCGCGAAGCCGCGCCAGCGCCGCCGCGCGGGTCGGGCCGTGGACGATCAGCTTCGCGATCATCGGATCGTAGAACGGGCTGATCGCGTCTCCGGCCCGGATCCCGCTGTCGGCCCGCACGCCATCGGGGAAGCTCAGGTGCGTCAGCGTCCCGGTCGCCGGCAGGAAGCCCTTCGGCACGTCCTCGGCATAGAGCCGCGCCTC
>CAYTBD010000437.1:0-2390 GCA_964435755.1 uncultured Rhodobacterales bacterium | reverse complement strand
GCACTGGCAAGGGGGGCTCCGCCCCCGTCGCGCGCTGCGCGACTCCCCCGGGATGTTTCTGGACAGATGGAGGCGGATGGCGGGGCGCTATTCCCGCATCCGCTCCATGCGCGGATCGAAGAGGTGTTCCGTCGCCATGACGGCCTTCCGCATCTCTCCCAGAATCTCGATTTCGACCTCGAGGCCCGGCGTCTCCGCCTCCGACGGCACGAAGCCGAGCGCCACCGATCGCCCGGCGTGATGCGAATACCCGCCGGAGGTGCAGAACCCCGCGACGCTGCCGTCGATGAAGATCGGCTCGTAGGCATGGACATCCGCATCCCCGGCGTCGACGAGGAACGGCACGAGCTTCCGCGCCGGCCCCGCCGCCCGTTCGGCCTCGGCCGCCGCGCGTCCGGTGAAGTCGGCGTTCTTCTTCCAGGAGATGAAGCGGTCGAGCCCGGTCTCGGCCGCCGTGTAGTCGGGGCAGAACTCGTTGCCCCAGGACCCGAAGAACCGGTCGAGCCGCAGCGACATCATCGCCCGCATGCCGAACGGCCGCATGCCGAACCCGGCCCCGGCCTCCCAGAGGACATGGAACAGGTGCCGCTGCGCGGTGGCGTCGCAGAAGATCTCGTAGCCGAGATCGCCGGTGTAGCTCACCCGCTGGACGATGCAGTCGGCCATCCCCACGGTCAGACGCTTCACGTCGAGGAACCGGAATGCCTCTGCCGACACGTCCGCCCGCGTGCAGGCCGCCAGCACCTCCCGCGCCCTCGGACCGGCGATCTGGAAGCCGGTCCGCGTGTCCGAGATGTTGTCGATGGCCACACCGTCGTCGAGGTGCTGCTCGAACCATCGCAGGTGGTAGTCCTGCGCCCCGTAGCTCCCGGTGAGCTGGAACTCCTCCTCGCCGAGGCAGGAGACGGTGAGATCCCCGATGATGCGGCCCCTCTCGCTGAGCATCGGCGTCAGCGCGAGCCGGCCCGGCTGCGGAATGCGCCCCGCCATGATGCGGTCGAGCCACGCCCGCGCGCGCGGCCCGGTGACGCGGAACTTGCCGAAGTTCTGCACTTCGTTGATGCCCACGCCGCCGCGGACCGCCCGCACTTCGCGCGCCGTCGCCTCCCAGGCGTTCGAGCGGCGGAAGGTCGGCGTCTCGTAGCGCGGTTCGTCGGCTTCCGCGAACCAGTTCGGCACCTCGAGCCCGTACTGCTGACCCCAGACCGCGCCCATGCCCTCCCAGATGTCGTGCATCATCGTGGTGCGGAACGGCCGCGCCGCCGGGCGTTCCTCGTTCGGATAGGAGACAGAGAACCGCATCCGGTAGTTCTCCATCACCTTGGGCACCGTGTAGCCCGGCGTCGTCCAGCGCCCGAACCGCGCGACGTCGAACCCCGCGGTATCGCGCTCCACCTCGCCCTCGACCATCCACTGCGCGAGCGCGAGGCCCATGCCGCCGCCCTGGCTGAAGCCGGCCATGACCGCACAGGCGGCCCAGTAGTTCCGCAGGCCCGGCACCGGCCCCATCAGCGGGTTGCCGTCGGGCGCGAAGGTGAAGGGCCCGTGGATCACGGACTTGACGCCCGCGCGTTCCAGAACGGGGAAGCGGCGGTAGGCGAAGGCGACGGAGTCCTCGATCTTGTCGAAGGCGTCGGGCAGCAGCTCGTGGCCGAACTCCCACGGCGTGCCGTCGACCGCCCATGGCTCGCAGGGCTGCTCGTAGAAGCCGATGCAGAGACCCCTGCCCTCCTGGCGCAGGTAGCTTTCGCCGCCCGGATCCATGACGTGGGGGAACTCCGTGTCGCGGGTGTAGATCTCGGGGATCTCGTCGGTCACGAGATACTGGTGCGCCATCGGCAGGAGCGGCAGGTAGATGCCCGCCATCGCGCCCACTTCCCGGGCCCAGAGCCCGCCCGCGTTCACCACGTGTTCGGCGTGGATCGTGCCCTTCTCCGTCACCACGTCCCAGGTGCCGTCGGGACGGGGATTGGTCTCCAGCACCCGGGTGTGCTGAACGATCTCGGCCCCGCCCATCCGCGCGGCCCTGGCATAGGCATGCGTCGTCCCCGAAGGATCGAGATGCCCGTCGAGCGGGTCGTAGAGCGCACCCAGCACGCCCTCGACGTTGACGACCCCGTCCGTCATCGCGCGCACGTCCTCCGGCGTCACGAGATGGGTGTCGAGCCCCATGTGCCGGTGCTTGGCGCGTTCGGCCTTCAGCATGTCCCAGCGCTCGGGCGTGTCGGCCAGCGTGATGCCGCCCACGTGGTGCAGACCGCAGGACATCCCCGTGATCTCCTCCAGCTCCCTGTAGAGCCGGATCGTGTAGCCCTGCAGCGCCGCCATGTTGGTGTCGCCGTTGATCGTGTGGAAGCCCCCCGCGGCGTGCCACGTCGACCCGCTCGTCA
>CAYTBD010000436.1:0-2392 GCA_964435755.1 uncultured Rhodobacterales bacterium | reverse complement strand
AGGTTCGAGAACGTGGTCGTCGACGCGAGGAACCGCACCTCGGTCCCGCTCTTGTCCTCGGCGTCGCCGGTGACCTTGAGGTGCTCGACCGTTTCGCCGCGCTCGAACCGGGCGAAATGTTCCTTCCCGTTCCGCCAGATCCGCAGTTCCAGCCAGTCCGACAGCGCGTTCACGACCGAGACGCCGACACCGTGCAGACCGCCCGACACCTTGTAGGAGTTCTGGTCGAACTTTCCGCCCGCATGAAGCTGGGTCATGATGACCTCGGCCGCGGACACGCCCTCTCCCTTGTGGATTTCCACCGGGATTCCGCGTCCGTTGTCGGTGACGGACACACTGTTGTCGGCGTGGAGCGTGACCGTCACGGCCGTCGCGTGGCCTGCGAGCGCCTCGTCGATCCCGTTGTCGACGACCTCGTAGACCATGTGGTGCAGGCCGGAGCCGTCGTCAGTGTCCCCGATATACATGCCGGGGCGCTTCCTCACGGCCTCCAAGCCTTTGAGAACCTTGATAGAATCCGCACCGTATTCTTCCGGCTGGCGGGCTGCGTCGGCCATGCGTCGTGTCCTTGACTGTTCCGCCGGATTTATAGGCGTTTATGGGGGGGATGTCACGGGTAAGACACAATATTTGGTGTCCGCACAGCGTTCGCGCAAGGTGCACCCCGCCGAGCCGACGGGGAACCTCGCGATCCACCGGGGCGTTCGATCCCAGGCGGCGCAGGAGGCGCCGTCGTCGCCGGGAGAGGCCAATGCTTTCGCTTCGGATGACGGCAGCCGTCTGCTTCGCCGCCGCCGCGGCGACGGCTCAGGATCTGCCGATGATCGCGCGGGTGGACGTCGAGACAGAGCTTGCCGGCGCGGAGGCGAACGCGCTCGATTTCTGGCCTGAGATCGACCGGCACCTGACCAATGCGATCCTCGCGGTCGCGGATCCGATGCTGTCCGAACGCGGCTATATCGTCGATGTGCGGATCGTGGAGATCAGCATGGACGGCCTTGAGACCCTGCCAGGCAACGGCACGTTCAACCGCCTCGAGGGGTGGGTCCATGTCCGGGACGTCGCGGACGCCGCGCCGATCGAGAGCGAACGCATCGTGCTCGACGCCCAAAGCTCCGTCACGGCCGAGAACCCTCGGTTTCACATCATTCCCGGCCGGCCGGACTTCTATATCGTCCTCGTCAATGCCTTCGCCGCGCGGGTGGTCGAGGCGGTCGTCGAATTCGGCGCCTAGGTGAACGGGATCACCAGTCCGACACAGATCAGCAGGATGCCTGCGGTGCGGTTCGTCCGCCGGAGCGCCGCGGGCGACGTCAGAAGGCGCCTCGCGCGATCGATCGACACGGCCAGAACGAGGTTTCCCAAGAGCGGCACCAGCATCGACAGGAAGCAGATCAGCGCGATGTCCGCCCATGTGAGCGCGGTCAGGTCGAAGAAGCCCGGCAGAACTCCCATGTAGAACAGGATGGCCTTCGGGTTTCCGAGAATCACGGCGAGACCGGCGAGGAACCCCGCCCACATGCCCGGGCGTGTGAGCCGGTTGTCCGATGCGATCGTCTTGTCGGCATTGCGGAAGATCAGGAGACCCATGCCGACGAAGGTGAGCGACGCGACCCATCTGAGCACCGTCATGAACCCGCCGAACACGGACAGGATCCACGTCACGCCCAGAATGGCGAGGAAGGGCCAGACGATGTCGCCGACGACCACGCCGAGCGCGAGCGGCCAGGCCGCGCTGAAGCCGCCCGACAGGGCGCGCGCGACGAGCGCGACCCAGACCGGACCCGGCGTGAGGAACAGGACGAGCAGCGCGCCGGCGTAGAGCGCGAGATCGACGGGAGAGAGTGTCACGTGGCCTCCGGCAGCGTGAGCGAGCCGTCCGGGGCGAGCGGCCAGAACGGATTCATGGCGACCTCCCAGACATGCCCGTCCGGATCGGCCCAGTAGCCGGAGTATCCGCCCCAGAACACTTTCTCCGGCCGCTTGAGCCGCTTGGCGCCGGCTGCGACCGCCGCCTCCCATGCCGCATCGACCTCGTCTCGCGTTGCGAAGTTCTGGGCGAGCGTTATCGCTCCGGTCCCGAGCTCGGCAACGGGGCGTCCCTGATCCGCGGCGAGATCGGGCTTGCCGAACAGTCCCAGGACGACGCCGTGCATCTGATAGAAGGCGACGCTTTCGGTTCCGCCCTGCGTCTCGGTCCAGCCGAGCGTGCCGTAGAATGCGCGCGACCGCGCGAGGTCATCGACACCGAGGGTGATGAGCGTGACGCGTTGCGGTGTCATGCGGTTCTCCGTCGATGTGGTTTCCATACGCCTATTCCCGCTCCTCGACCTGCGATGCGCCGCCCGACTCCGACACCTCGAAGACCTGTGCTCTGTCACCCAGGCCTTCG
>CAYTBD010000435.1:0-2411 GCA_964435755.1 uncultured Rhodobacterales bacterium | reverse complement strand
CGGCCGGGCGTCAAGACCCGATCCCCTTGCCGGGGATCGGGCAGGGCTCAGGCCGGGATGTCGGCGGAGAAGTCGTCGATCTCGGGAAACCGCCAGTCATCGACCGGTTCGCCGATGTCCTGGAGGAGATCCTCGAACCGGTCGGTGAGGAGGCAGATCGTCTCGACCTCCCGCGATGCCGGATCGAGGTCGATGAACAGATCGATCTCGACCGGATCGTCGGCGCCGCCGGCGCGCAGGGCGATGAGGCTGTGAAGCGCGAGCAGATCCCGCCGGAGACGCCCGTCGAAACGGTCGGCGGTCTCGAGGCGAAGGGCAAAGTCGATCACGCGCGCCTCCGCCGCAGCGCCGCCGAGGCGCCTCACCGCGCCCGCAAGCTCATGGCCGTGCTCGCAGAAGAAGGATCTGACCGCGTCGAGATGTTCGTCGCAGGCGACGAGGGGAAGGATGTCGAACATTGTCGTCAACCTTTCGGGTTGCGCTGCACCATCGCGGCAGCTTCAAGAGGGACCCGTTCCTCCTTCCTCGGGCGTGGGCTTCAATCGGTCGCAACGGTTACATTGGCGGCTTCCGCGAAAGACGAAGCGAAGGCGCGAACTTTTTTGGACCCGGTCTTCCGCCCGTTCGAACGACCCGGCCGCCAACGCGGTTATGCGGATTGGCAGGATTGGCCCTCCGGGCCAAAGCGGCATGACACGCGCCAGCTACCTGGAGAGAGCGCGCGTCATACCGCTTGGCGCGCGCCCAATGGCCTGGATTTGCACAGCCAAATGGCCGGCTTTTTCGCCGCCGTTGCCATGAAAGCCTCGGATGACCAGTGTGCGCGCATATCGACCACGTAGACAACGCTGCGCGTTGTCTTCGCGGCAAGGACGCGACCGACACGATCGATCCTCTTCGGTCATTCGTGCGTCGTGCAGCGAATGGTCGTTCTGCGTGGAGCCCTCATCGGAAGAAACAAAGGCTGTATTGGCGGCAACGCGGGTTCTTCAGGAAGGGGCCCGGATGGAGGCGGTCCGGGGTGACTTACTGGCGCGCTTGCCTCTCATGAGAACTATAGTCTCAACCTTCTTGTCGAAGTCGTGGTTACCCGAAGACGGCGAAGCCCTGGTTGATCCGCGCGAGTATGGCGTACGTCATGATGCCGAGGATCGCGCACAGGCTCAGCCCCCCGAGCGAAAGGTACAGGAGAAGCCCGAAAGCATGCGCCGCGAAGCGCATGGAGGCCGGTCTTCCGGAAGTCATCGCCTCACGCACGAGACCGGAGCCGTGTCTCTGGATGCCGAAGAGCAATACTCCGATCGCCAGAAAGAATCCGCCGACCACAATCGTAGTCCAGAAATACTGGCCGCTTTGCGGCGCGCGATCCGCGATGAAGAGGCTGGCGGTCACCAGCGTGGCCGCAGCGAGGCAGAGGAGGATCGCGCAGATGTAGATCGTTCTGAAAGCCGTGAGCATTGAGGGACCGCACTTCGCCCTATTCCACGCTCACCGTCCCGTCGGGGAGGCTGAAGCCTCTCCGCGGCATGTCGGCGATGCATCTTGTGTCCGCCTCCGCGTCCGGGTTCTGGAGAAAGGCGCGAAGGATCACACCGGCGCACTGGTTGATCTCTCCCAGCTGGACGTGCGTGCCCTCGGGGAACAGGACGAAGGTCGCACGCGGGAGCGTGTCGGCCACGAGCTGGCTTCGGATGGCCGGCGTTCGAGCGTCGAGATCGCCCGCGAGGATCAGCGTCGGAACATCTGTCGTGACGTCGACATCGGTGTCATCGGGAAGCGGCGCGACGTCGACGGCGCGGCAGAATTCGATGTATTCCTCGATCACCGACCGTCCGTAGGCGCGGGCATAGGCGCTTGCGTCCGGCTCGACGATCATGTCCTCGGCCGAGGTCACGGGGTCATCCGAACAGACCACCGCCATGTGCATCAGCATCGCGCCGCCCTCGGGCGCAGGCCCGCGCGAGGCCATCAGCTGCGCGCCTTTCATCTCGCCCAGGATCGCCGCCGCTGAAGTGCGGCCGTCGGCGAGGATGGCGTCAAGGATGCCCGGCAGCGAACGGATGCCGATCTGGCCGGTCTGGAAGCCGAAGATCGCCGAGGCGAGGTCTGCCACGCTCACCGTGAGTTCGCGCTCGGTCCCGTCGGAGTCCTGGAAGGTCGTCTCGATCGGGCCATCGTCGAAGAGCGCGACCGCCTGGTCGAGCATCGTCCGCACGTCGTAGGCTTCGCCGCACTTGGCGTCGGCCTCGCACAGGGCCGCGAGCTTTTCGGTGGCGACGTCGACATCTCGCACGCGCTCCTGCACCCAACTCCTTCTGGACAGCGAATTGGCACCATCGAGAACGACCGACACGAGACTGCCGGGAAAATCGCGCATGAAATGCTGTCCGAGCTGCGCGCCGTAGGACGCC
>CAYTBD010000434.1:0-2437 GCA_964435755.1 uncultured Rhodobacterales bacterium | reverse complement strand
CGACAGGTCGCGGTGCACGATGCCGTTGCGGTGCGTGGCGACGAGGCCTTCGGCGACCCGGTGCGCGATGATGAGAAGCTCGCGCGGGTCCATCCGCCGGTCCATCATCGCCTCGGCGAGCGACGGGCCGGCGATGTAGTCCATCACGAGGTAGACGTGGCCGTCGTCGGTGCGGGAGCATTCGTTGTAGCGGACGACCGCGTCGTGGAGGATGCTGCGCATCTCCTCCTCGCGCTTCATCAATTCCAGATAATCCGCGTTTCTCGAAAACTGCGCGTTCAGCGCCTTGATCGCGAAGGTGCGGCCGGTGACCTGGTTGGTCGCGCGATACACCTCGCCCGTACCGCCCCGCCCGAGCACGCCCTCGATCTCGTAGGTATTGTTGAGGACCTGTCCCGGCCGAAAGATGTCGGAGGGTAGAGGGTCGATCACCGATGCTTTCCCCGTCGAATGTCCGCTCAGGACAACACTATCGCTCTAATCGCATTTTCGTCATAGGATTTCTGGGACAACGCAAAATTTTCGAAAGACCGGGCGCCTTCCCGCTTTCGGCTAGATTCGCGGCGAGGGGAGAGACCAGATGGCGCAGCGCGGTTCACCGGAGACGGTCAAGAGGAAGGAGCTTGTCGGCAAGCTCGACCCGCTGTGTCTCAAGGCGTTCTCCGCGGCGGCTCAGGCGGCGAAGGCGCGCGGCAATCCGTTCGTCGAACTGGTCCACTTCGTGACGGCCCTCGCCGACACGGACCGCTCCGATTTCCAGATCCTCCTGCGCGCCGCCGGCGTGGACGAGCACAAGCTGACCGGCGATCTGCTGCGCGCGACGGATGCGCTGCCGCACGGCGCGGGGTCCGTCGAGGAGTTCTCCGACCACATCTTCCGGGCGATCCAGGAAGGCTGGACCTACGGCAAGCTCAACCACGACGACGAGGAGGTCCGTTCGGCCTACATCCTGCTCGGCGCGATGAAGTCGGGCGTGCTCGAGGCGATGCTCTACAAGATCAGTCTCGAGTTCGACAGGATCGACGCCGACGCGATGGCCGACCAGCTCGACGATCTGCTGGCGGACTCGGTGGAAGGCGCGCCGGCGGGCGAGGCCGCCGAACATCCGGCAAGGAAGGCGGCGCCGGGCGGCAAGTCCGCGCTTGCGCTCTACGCCACGAACCTGACCGAACGGGCCCGGGACGGCGAGATCGACCCGGTCGTCGGCCGCGATCCCGAGATCCGGCAGATCGTCGACATCCTGATGCGCCGCCGCCAGAACAATCCGATCATGACCGGAGAGGCGGGCGTGGGGAAGACGGCGGTGGTCGAGGGGTTCGCCCTGCGGCTCGCCCGGGGCGATGTGCCGCCGCAGCTTCGCAACGTCGACCTGCACATGCTCGACGTCGGCCTGATGCAGGCCGGCGCGAGCGTGAAGGGCGAATTCGAGAAGCGTCTCAAGCAGGTGATCGACGAAGTTCAATCCAGCCCGACGCCCATCATCCTGTTCATCGACGAGGCGCACACGCTGATCGGCGCGGGCGGAGCGGCCGGGACGGGCGACGCCGCGAACCTGCTCAAGCCGGCGCTGGCACGCGGAGAGCTTCGCACGATCGCGGCAACGACATGGGCGGAGTACAAGCAGCATATCGAGCCCGACCCGGCGCTGACCCGGCGGTTTCAGGTCGTGCGCGTCGAGGAGCCGGACGAGGAGGCCGCGATCCGGATGTGCCGCGGCGTCGCCGGTGTGCTCGAACGGCATCACAAGGTGGAAATCCTCGACGAAGCGATCGAGGCCTGCGTGCGGCTTTCGCATCGCTACATTCCGTCCCGGCAGCTTCCCGACAAGGCGATCAGCCTTCTCGACACGGCCTGCGCGCGGGTCGCCGTCAGCCAGCACGCGACCCCGGCACAGGTCGAGGACATCGAGCGCCGGATCTCCGCGCTCGAGATCGAACTGGGCATCGCCGAGCGCGAGGCCGAAATCGGCATCGACGCGGCCGACCGGATCGCGGCGGCGCAGGCGGGGCTCGACGAGGCGAGTGCCGAACTCGATGTCGTGAACGCCCGCTGGGAGCAGGAAAAGGCGCTCGTCGACGAGATCATCGAGGCCCGTGCGACGCTGCGCCGGGCCGGGGAACCGCTCGACGACACCGGCGAGACCGGCGAGACGCCGCCCCCCGAGGGAGATGACGACGACGCGCCGGCAACCGGCGCGCTGAGCGAGGCGGAGCGGACCGAGACGCTTGCGATCCTGCGCGACAGGATGGCGGCCCTGGCGGAGGCACAGGGGGAACTGCCGCTGATCCTGCCATCGGTCGATCGCAACGCCGTCGCCGCCGTGGTGCAGGACTGGACCGGCATCCCCACGGGCCGGATGCTCGCCAGCCAGACGGAGCGGGCGTTGAGACTGTCCGGTATCCTGTCGGACCGGGTGGTCGGACAGGACCACGCGATG
>CAYTBD010000433.1:0-2453 GCA_964435755.1 uncultured Rhodobacterales bacterium | reverse complement strand
GCCACCGGTCGTGATGACGCGATCGCCCTTCTGCACGGTATTGAGCATGTCCATGCGCTCGCGGCGCCGCTTGCTCTGGGGGCGGATGATGAGGAAGTAGAAGACGAAGAAAATGAGAATGAGGGGCATCATCTGCACGAGAAGGCTCGGTCCCGGCTTGTCGCCTGCCGGGGCCTCGGCCGCCAGGGGCACCAGGCTCGAGAGGTGCACGGTGAGGCTGTTCATCGGGTTCTGGCTTCCTCAAGTCGCTCGTGGCGTTCGGCGAAAGCCCTCTTGAACGCGGCGAACCGGCCCTCGACGATGGCGTGGCGGGCCTGGCGGACGAGGCGTTCGTAGAAGGCGACATTATGTATCGACGTCAGGACGCTGGCCGCGATCTCGCGCACGTGGAACAGATGGCGCAGGGCGCCGCGCGAGATGTGGCGGCAGGCGTAGCAGTCGCACGTCGGGTCGATGGGACGCGGATCGTCCCGATACTTCCGGTTGCGCAGCCGGATCTTGCCCTTGCCCGTGAAGGCGCAGGCGCCGCGCGCGTTGCGCGTCGGCATGACGCAGTCGAACATGTCCACACCGCGCTCGATGCACTCCAGCAGATTCAACGGCGTGCCCACCCCCATCAGGTAGCGCGGCTTCTCGGGCGGCAGGTGCGGCTCCGTGGCCTCGAGCGCCTGGTACATCAGGTCGTCGCCTTCGCCCACGCTCACGCCGCCGATGGCGTAGCCGGGAAAATCCAGGTCGACGAGCCGCCGCGCGCACTCGACGCGAAGGTCGTCGAAGATGCTGCCTTGCACGATGCCGAAGAGCGCCTGGCGGTCGGCCCGCTCGTGGGCCGCGAGACACCGCCGAGCCCAGTCCACGGTGCGGTGCATGGCCACCTCGGCGCGGTCCCGCTCGCACGGGTAGGGCACGCATTCGTCGAAGGCCATGATCACGTCCGCGCCCAGTGTGTTCTGAATCGCCGTGGCCTTCTCCGGCGAGAGGAACAGCGTGGCCCCGTCCACATGCGACTGGAACTCGACGCCGTCGTCCGTGACGCGGCGCAGCGCGGCCAGGGAGAAGACCTGGAATCCGCCGCTGTCGGTGAGGATGGGCCGGTCCCAGTTCATGAAGCGATGGAGGCCGTCGAAGAGGCGGACGACGTCGCAGCCGGGCCGAAGATATAAATGGTAGGTGTTGCCCAGGATGATCTGGGCGCCCAGCGCCTTGAGTTCTTCCGGGGAGACGGCCTTGACGGTTCCCAGGGTGCCCACCGGCATGAAAATGGGGGTTTCGATGTCGCCCCGGGGGGTGGACAGAACCCCGGTGCGGGCCCGGCCGCTCCTTGCGGTGACGGTGAAACGGGTCATGAAATGAACATGGCGTCGCCGTAAGAATAAAACCGATACCCGCGCTCAATGGCCTCCCGGTAGGCGGCCAGGACCCGGTCCCGGCCGGCGAAGGCGGAGACCAGCATCAGCAGGGTCGATTCGGGCAGGTGGAAATTGGTGATCATGGCGTCCACGGCCTTGAACCGGTAGCCGGGATAGATGAAAAGATCGCAGTCGCCCGAGCCGGCGGCGATCCGGCCGGTTTCGTCGGCGGCCCATTCCAGGGTCCGCACACAGGTGGTGCCCACGGCGACGATCCGGCGGCCTTCGGACCGCGCCCGGTTGACGGCATCGGCGGCGGTTTCGGGGATGGTGTAGGCCTCGGCGTGCATCCGGTGGTCCCGGATGTCCCCGACCCGCACCGGCAGAAAGGTGCCGTAGCCTACATGGAGGGTGATCTCGGCGATCCCGACGCCGGCGGTCCGCAGCCGATCCAGCAGCTCCGGCGTGAAATGGAGGCCGGCGGTGGGGGCGGCCACGGCGCCCTTCCGGGCCGCGTACACCGTCTGATAGGCGGTTCCGTCGTCGCAGGGGGGATCGGCCGCCTCGTCGCGCCGGATGTAGGGGGGCAGGGGCATCCGCCCGATCCGGTAGAGGCTCGCCTCGAAATCGCCGTCGCAATCGAACCGGACGGTGTGCATCCCTTCCCCGATGCCGATCACCTCGCCGGAAAGATCCGCGTCGAACCGGATGCGGGTCCCCGGCCGGGCCCGCTTGGACGCCTTGACCAGACAGCGGTGGACCGGCGGCGTCCCGTTCCGGGCCGGGCCCGTGTAATCGAGAATCAGCACTTCGGCCCGGCCGCCGGTCTCCTTCCGGCCCGTCAGCCGGGCCGGAACCACCTGGGTGTTGTTGATCACCAGCAGGTCCGTGGGCCGCAACAGGTCGGGCAGGTTCCGGAACCGGCGGTGATCCAGGGACCCGGTCTTCCGGTCCAGCGTCAGCAGCCGCGAACCGTCCCGGTCCGGCGCCGGGGTCTGGGCGATCCGGTCCGGCGGCAGGTCGTACCGGTAATCCGAAAGGGAATACACCGGCTACTGCCTCCCCATGTAGACCACCAGAAGCCCCACGCCCGGCAACAGGATT
>CAYTBD010000432.1:0-2456 GCA_964435755.1 uncultured Rhodobacterales bacterium | reverse complement strand
CCGGGTGACGGAATACGCCCTCGGGATCGAGCGGATCCTCGAGGACACGAAGGGCCGGTGGGACGCGATCGGTCCCGACTTCGCCCTGCGCATGGGCGAGGCCCCGGCGTCCGACGTCGTGCCGCTGCCGGTTCGCGGAGAGGTGCCCGCGCCCGACGTCTCGCCGGGGACGGAATGGGCGCTGGCGCAGGCCATCCTCCATGCCGAGGACGCGGCGACCTACGGTGCCTGGCTGCGGCATCTCTCGCGGCGGGACCGGGCAGGGGGGCGGCTCGTCCTCGCGGCGCCGAGCCGGTTTCACGCGGCTTACGTGGAGACGCATCTGAAGGGCAGGGTGCTCGCGGCCTGCCAGTCGGTGGACGGCGACGTCGCGGAGATCGTGGTCGTGTCCTGAGCGGAGGCCTCCCGGGCGCCGCGAGACCTTCTCGCTTTGCCGGACCGGGAATCGTACTATCGTTGACGCAACGGCAACTGGCGGAGGGTCGCGATGCGGCGGGTTCGGAGCTTCATCTTTCTGGTCGCGGGCGCGGGCCTTGCAAGCGCCGTCTCGGCGCAGGACGTCACGGTCAGCCACGGGATCTCGGCCTTTGGCGAACTGAAATACCCCGCCGGTTTCGCGCATTTCGACTACGTGAACCCGGACGCGCCGAAAGGCGGGTTCATCAGCTTCCGCGGCACGCTCGCCTCCCAGACCTTCGACAGCCTGAACGCCTTCATCCTGAAGGGCGAACCGGCGCAGGGCCTCGAGCGGCTGTACGACAGCCTCCTCGCGCGGGCCTACGACGAGCCGGACGCGATGTACGGACGTCTCGCCGAGACGGTCGAGTATCCCGAGGACCGGAGCTGGGCGGTGTTCAACCTGCGGCCCGAGGCGCGCTTCGCCGACGGCGAGCCCGTCACGGCCGACGACGTGGTGTGGACCTTCGAGACGCTGAAGACGGACGGTGTGCCGTATTACCGGATCACGCTGGAGGACGTCGTCGCGATCGAGGCCGAGGGGCCGCACCGCGTCCGTTTCACCTTCCGCGACGGGGCCGCGACGCGCGACCTCGCGGCGCGGATCGGCGAGATCGACATCCTGCCGCAGCACTACTACGAGACCGTGCCCTTCAACGAGTCGACGCTCGAGCCGCCGCTGGGATCGGGGCCGTATCTCGTCGACAGGGTCGATGCGGGCCGCTCGATCACCTATTGCCGAAACCCCGACTACTGGGGCGAGGGGCTGCCGGTGAACGTGGGCACCGACAATTTCGGGTGCGTGACCTACGAGTACTTCGCCGACAACACCGCGTCGTTCGAGGCGCTGAAGAGCGGCGGCTATCTGTTCCACGAGGAGTTCATGTCGGCGATCTGGGCGACGGCCTACGACTTTCCGGCGCTCGACGAGGGCTGGGTGATCCGGGAGGAGATCCCCGACGGCCGGTCTTCGGGCGCGCAGGGGTTCTGGCTGAACCTGCGCAACGAGCGGCTGCAGGACCCGCGGGTCCGCCAGGCGCTCGGCTATCTCTTCAACTTCGAATGGTCGAACGAGACGCTGTTCTCCGGCCTCTACCAGCGCACCGACAGTTTCTGGGAGAACACCTCGATGCAGGCCGAAGGGCTGCCCGAGGGGGCGGAGCTGGCCTTTCTGGAGCGGTTCCGGGACGCCCTGCCGGAGACCGTCTTCTCCGAACCGGCCTATGTGCCGCCGGTGAGTTCGACGCAGTCGACCGACCGGCAGATGATCCGCCGCGCCGGCGCGCTTCTCGACGCGGCGGGATGGAGCGTGGGCGAGGACGGTGTTCGGCGCAATGCCGCGGGCGAGCGGCTGACGATCGAGTTCCTGAACGCCAGTCCGGCCTTCGAACGCATCATCCTGCCCTTCATCGAGAACATGAAGGCGGCCGGCGTCGACGCCGTCTACACGAAGGTCGATTTCGCGCAGTACGAGCAGCGGCAGGAGGATTTCGACTACGACATCATCGGGGGCCGTCTCGTGCTGCCGCTCAATCCCTCCGTCGAACTCGCGACGATCTTCGGCTCGCGGAGCGTCGACGCGCCGGGATCCCTGAACTTCTCGGGCTTCGGAAACGAGACCGTCGACGCGATGATCGAAGGCGTCATTGCCGCCGATACGCGCGAGGAGATGGAAACCCGGGTGCGGGCGCTCGACCGGGTGCTGCGGGCCATGCACATCTGGGTGCCCAACTGGTACAAGGGCACGCACTGGATTGCCTACTGGGATGTCTTCGGAAAGCCCGAGGCCAAGCCGCCCTACGACCGCGGCATCGACACCTGGTGGTTCGATCCGGTGAAATACGATGCGCTGAGGAACGCGGGCGCTCTGCGGTAACGAACGGCCGAGACGTGATGGTGACAGGCGAGCGGTAAATTCTTACGGTATTTCGCAGGGGGTCGACTTGGCCGGCGCCGAAACGAAAGACGTCGCTGACGCTCGATGCGGCGCTCGGACGCGC
>CAYTBD010000431.1:0-2461 GCA_964435755.1 uncultured Rhodobacterales bacterium | reverse complement strand
TCTTCATCCTGGGCTTCGTGCTCGATTTCCTCGAGATCATCTACATCGTGGTGCCGATCGTGGGGCCCGTGATCTACGGCGGCACGCTCGATCCCAAATGGGTCACGATCATGATCGCGGTGAACCTGCAGACGAGCTTCCTGACGCCGCCCTTCGGCTTCGCCCTGTTCTATCTCAGGGGCGTCGCGCCGCCCTCGGTCACCACGCGGCACATCTACCGGGGGATCATTCCCTTCGTCCTGATCCAGGTGGTCGGACTCGGTATCCTGTGGTTCTTCCCCGGGATCGTGACGATCGTTCCGGATCTCCTCGGCGGCTGAGGCCGCCGAAGCGGTCTCAGCGGGCCTCGATCAGGTCCCAGCGGTTCCCGAAGGGATCGCGCCACACCGCGACGCGGCCGTAGGCTTCGTCGCGGGGGCTCTCCTCGAACGCCACGCCCGCGGCGAACATCCGCGCATGGTCCCGGTCGAAGGCGTCGGTGTGCAGGAAGAAGCCCACGAGCCCGCCGGTCTGGTTCCCGACCGCCGCCGCCTGCCGCTGGGTCGCGGCCTTCGCGAGAAGAAGCGCGGTCTCCGCGCCCCGCGGCGCCACCGTGATCCAGCGTTTTCCGCCGCCGAGATCCTCGTCCGACCTCAGCTCGAACCCGAGCGTGTCCACGTAGAAGGAAATCGCGGCATCGTAGTCCGGCACGACCAGCGCGACCAGCCCGATCCGCAACGTCAGGCCCGGGTCGGGCGGGTGTCGGGCAGGCTGATCTGCGCCACCTGTTCGGCGATCGGATCGGTCGAGAGGGGATGGGTGTCGGAGGAATAGGCGTCGGGGTTGCCGATGTCCCGCCACTGCCCGCCGAAAAAGACCTCGAGCGCGGGGAACTTGGCCTTGTAGCCCATCTTCTGGCTGCCCGGCACCCAGTAGCCGAGATAGACATAGGGCAGTCCCGCCTCCCGCGCGATCTCCACGTGGTCGAGAATCACGTAGGTTCCGAGGCTGTCCTGGGCGAGCGCGGGATCGTAGAACGAATAGACCATCGACAGCCCGTCATCGAGCACGTCGGTCAGGCAGACCGCCGCGAGCGACCGGTCCTCGCCGGTCGCGTCGGTGTATTCCACCACCCGGCTCCGGATCGGGGTCTCCTCGACCATGGCGGCGAATTCGAAGATGTCCATGTCGGCCATCCCGCCGTCGGCGTGGCGGCTGTCGAGATAGGCGCGGAACAGCGCGTACTGCTCCTCCGTCGCCCAGGGCGACGTCGCCTCGCGCCTGAGCCGGCCGTTCTTGCGAAGCGTCCGCTTCTGGCTTTTCGTGGGGCGGAAATCGGCGACCCGGATCCGCGCCGAAAGACAGGCCGAGCATTCCGCGCAGGACGGCCGGTAGAGCACGTTCTGCGACCGGCGGAAGCCCTGCTTGGACAGCGAATCGTTGAGCTTGACCGCGTATTCGCCCTGAAGCGCGGTGAACAGTTTCCGTTCCATCCGTCCCTCGAGATAGGGACAGGGCTGCGGTGCCGTCACGTAGAATTGCGGCGCTATCGGAAGGGTGTGGCGCATGTCGTCTTCGGTGGTCTCTCATGGGGACGTTACCAACGTCCTTCTGTCCCGCCAACCCCCCGAAAACGGCGGATCAGACCCGGGCGGTGCGATTGAGCGCGGCGGTGCCGAGCACATGGTCGGTGAGGCCCTGCCGGCGGTCGGAAATCAGCATCAGGACGATCGAGACGAGCTGCAGCGGAAAGACCGAGACCGACACCGTGTAGCCCAGCGTGTGCAGGAAGGCCGCGCCCGAATCGAACCGGTCGCCCCGGGCGGTGCGGAACTCGATCGAGGCGAGGCGCATCCCCGGCGTCGCCGACCACGACGAGATGGTGAACCAGCGGTAGAGGAAGCCGATCACCAGAAACAGCAGCGGCAGGAAAAACAGCCCGCTGAACAGCGTGAAGGGCACGGCGAGCGCCGTCAGGATGCCGATCAGCAGCGCGTCGATCACCCAGGCGATGAACCGCTTGAGCGGGACGTCGGCGTAGAACTCGGGCGCGGTGTCGGGGTCGGGGAGACCCCAGGTCGTATCCGTCATGGTCATGAAGGTATCACGTGTCTCTCGGTTGCGGAAACGGTCCCCCCGAGGGGGACCGCTGGCGGTGGGGCAGGGAGATCAGGCGTCGACCGGCTCGTCGCTCTTCTCGTCACGCGCCTTGCGGTCGCGGTCCTGCATGAACTGGTCGAACTCGGCCTTGTCCTTGGCTTCGCGGAGGCGCTGAAGGAAGGCCTCGAAGGCGTCCTGCTCCTCCTCGAGCCGGCGCAGCGTTTCGGACTTGTAGGCGTCGAAGGCGGTGTTGCCGGAGGAGGTGAAGGCGTGGCGGGAGTGATGGGCGCGCTTTGCGCAGCTGCCGGTGAACATGCGTTTGCTCCAGATCATGTAGGCGAGGAGGGCGAGGCCGATCGGCCAGAAGAGAATGAAGCCGAGG
>CAYTBD010000430.1:0-2465 GCA_964435755.1 uncultured Rhodobacterales bacterium | reverse complement strand
TGGCTCATTTCACCACTTTGATCAGTGTTGAAAATAATCAGTTGGCGAGGTTAGGATATAAACTCAAATTGAAATTGAATTATTCTAAAGTCATCTTTGTATATGACAAATAAATACCAATGAATGTGGTTACATGGTATATAATTATATTTTTATCAATACGATAGATGTTAATGAACGAGAAGTTGAACATGAATTAGAAAAAAATCCTTATGTCACTGAAATAAATCCGTCTGTCGTGGAAGAAACTGCTATGGCAGACCCGATTCTTGAAAATTATAATGTAATAGCAAAAATAGAAGCTGAATCGGAGGATGATATTAAAAAAATCGTCAAATCGCAGATCAGTACTATATCTGGCGTAGAACATATAAAAATATATTCAAAACCAAATGTACCATAGCTATTCAAACTTGCTTATTAAAAATAAACATATGAATCAAAAATTGAATATGTTATTTATCAAAATAGCTGATACTATTCAACATTATTCTCTTTGGTTCATATTTAAATCTATTGCTAACAGATTATTTCAAAGGAAGCATACATTATCTTGAAAAAAAACTTTTTCTCTTTCAGGAGCGCATTTCAATGAAAAAACAAGCAATGTTATATGAAAAACTAGAAAATGATACCGTCCATTGTTTTCTCTGCAATCATCACTGTCGGCTCTCTCATTCTGAATTTGGATTCTGTCAGGTAAGACAAAATATTAAAGGAACATTATACACCCATGTATACGGAGAACTCATTACACAACATGTTGATCCCATCGAAAAAAAACCGTTTTCTCATTTCCAACCAGGAACAATGACTTACTCCATTGCAACACCAGGTTGCAATTTTCACTGTGGATTCTGTCAAAACTGGCAGATTTCACAATTCACCCAAGATAAAAAGAAACCCTTATGGGGAAATACAAAAAAACCAGAGGAAATAGTTACTGATGCACAGAATCATCATTGTAAAAGTATTGCTTATACCTATACGGAACCAACGATTTTTTTTGAATATGCATACGATACAGCAATCCTTGCTAAAAAACATAAACTCAGCAATGTTTTTGTCACCAATGGATATATGACAAAAAAAGCTATTGATAAAATTACTCCCTATCTAGATGCAGCAAACATTGATTTAAAAAGCTTTCGAAATGAGTTCTACAAGAAACACTGTAAAGCAACTTTACAACCAGTTCTTGATACTATTACTTACATGGAAAAAAAAGGAATATGGATTGAAATAACAACATTACTCGTTCCTGATCAAAATGATTCAGAAGAAGAATTGTCCGACATTGCACGATTCATTTCAAATATAAACAACGATATTCCGTGGCATATTTCCAGATTTTACCCCGACTATAAATACAATGATCTCAGTCCCACCCCGTATGAAACATTAACTAAAGCAAAAGAAATCGGAGAAAAATATGGGTTAAAACAGATACAAATTGGTAACGTGTAAGCATAATAAGTTAATCACTGATGAGTTAAATCCACTATGAACCGATCAATTAATACCAAACAAAAGAAAAACCATGGAAAACATCATCAAATGATGATGAATGAGTTTAAAAAAAAATTCATTGTATCACTACTTATAACCATTCCAATCTTGATTTTATCTCCACTCATTCAACGTTTTTTCGGAGTGAAAATCGATTTTTATGGACACAATATAGTTTTATTTCTCTTATCAACCATCATCTTTTTCTATGGTGGCTGGCCATTTCTTAAAGGCATAGTAAAAGAGCTTTCTGATAGATCACCCGGAATGATGACACTTATTGCTGTTGCCATCTCTGTGGCATATTTATATAGCTCTGCTGTCGTATTTGGATTACCTGGAAAATTCTTTTTTTGGGAACTAGCGACGCTTATTGATGTAATGCTACTTGGCCATTATATCGAAATGAAATCAATAATGGGAGCATCTAATGCTCTTGAAAAACTAGCTGAGCTTATGCCTCATACTGCACATCGAATACAAAATGGAGAAACCAAGGAAGTAGAACTTAGTGAAATAGAAAAAGGAGATCGTTTACTGGTAAAACCTGGTGAAAAAATCCCCTCTGATGGAGTTATCGTTCGGGGAAAGAGTAATATTAATCAAGCAATGCTAACCGGTGAATCAAAACTAGTATCAAAGCAAAAAAATGATAAAGTAATCGGTGGGTCAATCAATGAGGATAGTTCCATTGAAATAACAGTAGAAAAAACGGGGAACGATTCATATCTATCCAAGGTGATTAATCTAGTTAGCCAAGCCCAGGAATCAAAATCAAAAACACAGCTTCTTGCTGATAAAGCAGCCTTTATTCTCACCATCGTTGCTCTCTCCGTAGGATCATTAACCCTTATAACATGGCTACTTCTTGGACAATCCTTTGTTTTTTCCATTGAACGAATGGCAACAGTGATGGTGATTACCTGTCCTCATGCATTAGGACTTGCAATTCCTTT
>CAYTBD010000429.1:0-2469 GCA_964435755.1 uncultured Rhodobacterales bacterium | reverse complement strand
CGCCTGCAGCGCGTCGCGGTATTCGGCCACGTCCACGGGCTGGGCCGACTCGGTGCGGATCGTCGTGCCGCCGAGGAAGTCGATCCCGAAGTTCAGCCCCATCGCGAGCCAGATGGCGAACGACAGCACCATCGCGATGACGGACGCGCCGAAGGTCAGCCGGGCGTATTTGAAGAAATCCCAGGCCGTGTTGGAGGGTACGAGTTTCAGACGCATGGGCTCAGACCTCTATCCGCTTCGGCCGGCGCCGCTCGAACCACAGCACGATCAGGAGCCGCGTGACGAAGATCGCGGTGAAGACCGAAGTGAGGATCCCGATGCCGAGCGTCACGGCGAAGCCGCGCACCGGGCCCGAGCCCAGCGTGAACAGGATCGCCGCGATGATGAACGTGGTGATGTTGGCGTCGACGATGGCCGACAGCGCCTTCTCGTAGCCCAGCTCGATCGCCCGCGCCGGTCCCTTGGCCGTCTTCAGCTCCTCCCGGATCCGCTCGAACACCAGCACGTTCGCATCCACCGCCATGCCGATCGTCAGCACGATCCCGGCGATGCCGGGCAGCGTCAGGGTGGCCCCGATCGCCGACAGGATGCCGAAGATCAGGAACACGTTGAGCAGGAGCGCGACCGAGGCGAAGACGCCGAAGAGCCCGTAGGACAGGATGATGAGGACGAGGACCGCCAGGAGCGCCACGAGCGCCGCCGTCTGTCCCGCGTCGATGCTGTCTTGCCCCAGTTCGGGTCCGACCGTCCGCTCCTCGAGGAAGGTGAGTTCCGCCGGCAGCGCGCCCGCGCGCAGAAGCACGGCAAGCCGCGTCGACTCCTCGACGCTGAACCGTCCCGTGATGATCCCCGATCCGCCCGCGATGTGATCCTGGATCACCGGCGCCGAGATCACCTCCTCGTCGAGCACGATCGCGAAGGGCGAGCCGATGTTCTGGGCGGTGTAGTCGCCGAACTTCCGCGCGCCCGAGGGATTGAACCGGAAGTTCACCGCGGGCCGCCCGTTCTGGTCGAAGGTCGGCTGCGCGTCGGTGAGTTCCTCGCCCGTGACGACGGGGGTCGGCTCCAGGATGTAGTAGGTCCCCTCCTCGTCCATCGAGGGATAGATCACGTTGCGCCCGCCGGGGTCCGCGTCCGGGTCCGAGGTCCGCCCGACGACCGGGTTGAACGTCAGCCGCGCGGTGGTGCCGATCAGCGCCTTGAGTTCGGCCGCCGAGCCGATCCCCGGCACCTGGATCAGGATCCGGTCCGCCCCCTGCCGCTGGATCGTCGGCTCCCGCGTGCCGACCTCGTCGACACGGCGGCGGATGATCTCGAGCGACTGCTGGATCGTGCGGTCGTCCATCGCCTGCTTCTCCTCGGGCGACAGGGCCACGACGATCTCGTCGCCCTGCCCCGACACCACGATGTCCGCCGCGCCGATCCCGGTGAAGGAGGCGACCGGCGTCGCGAGATCGCGCACCACCTCCATCGCCCGCGCGAGGCCTTCGGGGCGCGAGATGCGGACCCGCAGTTCGTCGGGCGGGCTGTCCTGCCGCCGGATCGTGCCGACCGCGTCCCGCTCGTCGCGCAGCGCGTCCCGCACCTCGGGCCAGAGCGCGTCCATGCGGTCGGCATAGACGTCCTCGACGTGGACCTCGGCAAGAAGATGCGCCCCGCCGCGCAGATCGAGCCCCAGATTGACGAGGCTCGACGGCATCCAGTCCGGCCAGCTCTCCACGGCCGCCAGCCTTTCGGGCGTCACGCCCTGCGTCTCGATCGCCGCGACGGCGTCGTTACGGGTCTCGACCCGGTCGTAGAAGGCGTTGGGAAGCGCGAGAACCAGCCCCAGAGCGCAAAGCCCGAGGATGATGATCCGCTTCCAGAGGGCGATCTGGAGCATTTTCCTGCCTCGTCAGCTCGCGGGTTCGGTCTTGTTGAGAACCTGCGCGACGGTGTTCTTGACGACGCGGATCTTCACGCCCTCGGCGATTTCGACCTCGATCTCGTTCGAGCCGTCCTCCTTGACCTTGCTCACCTTGCCGATGACGCCGCCCTGGGTCACGACCTGGTCGCCCCGGCGCAGCGCGGCCACCATCGCCTGGTGCTCCTTCACCTTCTTCTGCTGCGGGCGGATCAGAAGGAAGTACATGATCGCGAAGATCAGGATGAGCGGGACGAAGCTCGCGAAAGCGCTCCCGGCTCCCCCGGCCGCTTGCGCGTAGGCAGGCGTTGCAAACATCGGCAGAAAACCCCGTTGAATGGCGGGGTCTGGAGACCCCCGTTTCGGATTGGCGCGCACCCTATCTGTGGGCCCGGGGCTTGGCAAGCAAGGGGCGAGTGCCCGTCGTGATGCGAACGAGCGCCTCCGGCGCGCATCTTCCGCCTTCCGCGCCTGCGGCGCTTCAGGCCGTGCGAGGGGCCGTCTGCCCCTCGCGCTCCCCGAGGATACTTGCAGCTCGATGGAAGCCGGACCGGCCTCAGCCCGCC
>CAYTBD010000428.1:0-2481 GCA_964435755.1 uncultured Rhodobacterales bacterium | reverse complement strand
GGGGCGCGGATTCGTGCCCGACCGCGGCTTTGCGTCGATCGGGTATGGCCTGCCGGGCGCGATCGGGGCCCGGCTCGCCGCGCCCGGGCGCGGGGTCGTGGCGCTGACCGGCGACGGTGGCTTCAACATGGTTCTGGGGGAACTCGAGACGGCGCGCCGCATGGGGCTCGCGCTGACCGTGATCGTGGTCAACAACGCCGCGTCGGGCTACGTGAAGGCGCTGCAGCACCTCATGTACGGCGAAGGTTCCTACCAGTCGAGCGACCTCGCCGAGACGAACTACGCCGATGCCGCCACTGCCTTGGGCTGCCGGGGCATTCGTGTCGCGCATCCCGACAAACTGGATGGAGCGCTGGCCGACGCTCTCGCCGAGCCCGATCGCCCCACGGTCCTCGACGTCGTCGTCACCCGCGATCCGGCCAAGATGCTGCCGGCCGCCGACAGCCGCGCCGTTCAGGTCCGGAAGGGCGACCGGATTGCCTGACCCGACCGGCATCGTCCTCGCCGACAGCGTCACGAAGCTGGGCGCGGATGCGGCGGGGCGGGTCGTCGTCTCGGGATCGCACGGCGGCGTATATGCCGCATCCCTGGCCTGCAGGTCGGGATGCCGCGCCGTTATCCTGCACGATGCGGGCGTCGGCCTCGACCGCGCGGGGGTCGGCGGGCTCACATGGCTCGAGGCTCAGGGCATGGCGGCGGCCGCCGTGGGCCATGCGAGCGCATCGATCGGGCAGGCTGCCGAGATGCTGAGACGGGGCTGGATCTCGTACGCCAACACCGTCGCGCGGGCCTGCGGCGTGGTCGCAGGCCAGTCCTGTGCCGAGGCGGCGCGCCTGTTGGAAACCGCGCCCTTGCCCACTGGAGTTTGCCCGGATGTCGAGGAAGCGCGGGACTGCTTGCGGCCCGAGGGCGCAAAGCGGTCCCTCGTCCTCGTCGACTCCGCAAGCCTCGTGCGGTCTCAGGACGCCGGACAGGTCGTCGTGACCGGATCGCACGGCGCCCTTTTCGGCACCGATCCGCGCGACGCGCTGAAGGCCGACGCCTTCCTCGCGCTCTTCAACGATGCGGGCGGCGGTCCGGGCGTGGGACGCCTCGACGTGCTCGACGCACGTGGCGTGGCGGCCCTCGCCGTGTCGGCCGCGACCGCGCGCATCGGCGAGGCGCGGTCGACGTGGCTGGAGGGGGTGATATCCGCGGTCAATGCCCGCGCCGCGGCGATGGGCGCGCGTCCCGGCGAGCCCGCGCGCGAGGTGGTGGACCGCGCCCTGCGCCTGCCGCCGGAAACGACCAGACATTCCTGACGGCCGACCCCCTCAGAACCGGGCGGCGCCCGCGACCCGTCCCAGGACCACGGCCGCCCGAAGGCGGTTACCAAGTCCCCCGTCTGGGGATGCAACGTCCGCGCGATGACCGCCGCCGAGCACAGGCGACGGCACATCCACGTGTCGAGGCGCGTCTCCATCGAGCACTACCCGGTTATCTGACCAATCCCTGAGATTTCCCCGTTATTGACCTTCCGGACCTTCGCTGCGGCGGCGCGATCTGCGCTGCACTCGCGAAGGCACTCGGGAGCAGGGGCGGGAAGCGGTCCTTCGCCGTGAGGGCGGGGTGGTTTCACCGAACCGTCGGGTGCCGACATTGGCGGGAGCTCTAAATCATGTGTGATGCTGCGTCGCCGCAGGTTCGCGTTGAGCGCCTTGCGGACGTGGTGTGACAGCAGCGGATGATCGCCAGGAACCCACTCCAACGCGCAATGCGCCCCCAGGAACAGGCCTCGAAGGTTGGAATGCCATTCCTGCCTTGCGGCCCCCTATTCCCCGGTTATCGTTGCGCATGGCGACGGTGACGGCGACATTTGCTCAGGTATTGGCGGCGGCCGCCGGATACACACTGTCCAACGGTGGCATCGTGTCTGTCGGGGATCGCGTCGTTCACCGGGTCCGTGTGGACGTCGGCAACCGCATGACCGATGCCGACTACTTTTCGCTTGTCGAGTGGATTACCCGCGCCCACCCCAACCGGGCGGCCCTCGTCCTCGCCTATGCGGATCGTCTGCACATGGACGACCTCGGGGCGCTCGGCCTTGCGATCAGAACGGCACCGACGCTCCGCGAGTCCCTCATCAGGGCAGAAAGGTATTTCCGGCTCATCACGGATACCGTTCGATACCGGCTCGATGAAAGCGGCCCGCTCGGGGTCTTCCGCATCGAAAGCCGAACGGCACCGCACGCGGTCCTGGATTTCCGCAACGAATGCGCGCTTGCGGCCTTTGCAAGGAACCTCGTCCGCCTGGGCGGCGACGGCCTGGCCTTCGAAGGGGTGAGTTTCAGGCACGCCTGCAAGGCCGACCCCGACCAGTATGCAGCGGGCCTGGGGTGCCCCGTGCGCTTCGCGGCCGAGCAGGATGCGATCATCATGCGGTCCGACATGCTGGATTTGCCGAACCGGCTCGGAGACCCGGCCGTGGCGGCTTTCATGACG
>CAYTBD010000427.1:2279-2497 GCA_964435755.1 uncultured Rhodobacterales bacterium | reverse complement strand
CGCCGGTGATCTTCGGCGCCTTCGTGACATCCATCGACATGAACTCCGGCGCGCCGACCTTCGGGACGCCCGAGGCCGCGCTCATCACCTACGGCGCGGGGCAGCTCGCCCGCAGGCTCGGCCTGCCGTACCGCTCGGGCGGGTCGTTCTGCGGGTCGAAACTGGCCGACGCGCAGGCGGCCTACGAGACGGCGAATTCGCTCAATACCGCGCTTCTT
>CAYTBD010000427.1:0-2269 GCA_964435755.1 uncultured Rhodobacterales bacterium | reverse complement strand
CATGGGGTTGTTCGCCGGGGTGAACTTCATGCTGCACGCCTGCGGCTGGCTCGAGGGCGGGCTCGTGGCGAGCCCCGAGAAGTTCGTCATGGATGCCGATCAGCTGGGCGTGCTGCACCATCTCGCGCAGGGCATCGACGTGAGCGAGACCGGCCAGGCGATGGACGCGATCCGCGAGGTCGGTCCGGGCGGGCACTACCTCGGATGCGCGCACACCCAGGCGAATTTCAAGGAGGCCTTCTGGCGGACGCAGGTGTTCGACTACAAGCCGTTCGAGACCTGGTACGAGGAAGGCGAGCGCGACACCGTGGCCCGGGCCGGCGACCGTGTCCGGAAGCTCCTGTCCGATTACACCGCGCCGGCGATCGATCCCGGCGTGGCCGAGGCGCTCGACGATTTCGTCGCCCGGCGCAAGGCCGAGGAGCCGGACGCCTTCAGCTGAACGGCTCCGCGCCGAGCCGGCTCTCGGCCATCAGGGCGGTGAGGATCCGGACGTGGAGCGCGACGCTGTAGCGCGCGGCACCCGTCCGCCGTTCGCTTTCCATGACCGCCTCGCGCTCTATCAGGGGTTGCAGCGCCTGTCCGGGGTCCGGCGGCGCCGCCGCGCCGAAGAGGCGCCGCAGGTCGCGGTCGCGGACGTATGCGGCAAGCCCGAACCGGGCGGCCCGGACGAGGAGCCGGGGACGCCGGATGTGGCGCGGGTTTTCTGTCCTGCAAGTCATGGCAGCCTCCGATCCAGTTGACCGGGACACCTTGCCCCGAAGCCGGACGGCGTTGCTCCGAACCGCGTTCGGCGAACGGTGCGCTGACGTTTGTTTAGCTTTTCGTAAGGATATTCACCGAGCGAAGAGATGGTTAAGACTCTGGTAACGAACACAACTCTAGGTAGAAACCGTCTGCTTCGTCCCTGCAAACCATGGGAGGTCGGGAGCATGGCCGCGATCGCCGATCATCATCCGCGCTCTTTCGTTCCCGTCTGGATCCCCGTCGCGGTTCTCAACTACCTGCGGCACACCGAGGGCGGCACATCGCTTCGCCGCCTCTCGCGCATGACGGGGCTGCATGCCTCGACGGTTCTCAGACAGGTCCGGAAGCTCGAGGCGCGCCGCGACGACCTGCTCGTAGACCTCGCACTGGATCGGCTCGGCGCACATCACTTCTCCCGGGCTGCCGCCCGACATGACGGGACCAGGACACAGATGAACGCAATATTCCGCGACACCCCCCCGACCCCTTCCGACGACGAGATCGACCGCGAGGCGACACGGATCCTCCGCCGCCTCTGCGAACCCGGCGCCTGCCTGGCCGTGGCGAAGGAGATGGAGAAGGCGGTGGTGGTCCGCGAGCAGCCCGGGGGGGAGAGCGTCCGGACGGCGGCGCTCGACCGGCAGGTGGCCGAGGCGATGGCGCTGAAGGACTGGATCTCCTGCGCCGCGCCGGGCCGGATCTCGCGCTACACGATCACCTCGGCCGGTCGGGCGGCGCTGAAACGGCTGGTCTCCGACGGCGCCCGCGCCGACGCCTTCGGCGCGCAGCACCGGGACCTCGTCGAGCGCGACGCGGAGGACGAGGCGGGACGGCGCGGCCGCCGGGCGCGCTACAACATGGCCGAGAGCCCGCTGACGGCGCTCGCGCGGCGCCGCGACAAGGACGGTCAGCCGTTCCTGTCCCACCGGATGGTGGCCGCCGGAGAGCGGTTGCGCGAGGATTTCGAACTGGCGCAGATGGGGCCGAGGGTCGCGCAGAACTGGGACCGGTTCCTCACCGTCGGAGACCGCGGCGCCTTCGCGGGCGACGGCGGCCTCGCCCGCGGTCCGAAGGCGGCGCGGGAGCGCGTTCTCGCCGCGCTCGGCGATCTCGGGCCCGGTCTCGGCGACATCGTCCTGCGCTGCTGCTGCTTTCTGGAGGGGCTCGAGGCGACCGAGCGGCGCATGGGATGGTCGGCACGGTCGGGCAAGATCGTCCTGCGCATCGCGCTTCAGCGGCTCTGCCGCCACTATGACGGCAGGGAAGCGGGCTGGTCGCCGCTGATCGGATGACCGGCCCGCGGCGGCGTGCGGGGGCCATGCGTCCCCCGCAGATCCGCCATCCGCGACGCTCCGCGCATTGGACAAGACCGTCCCGCGGGATTAGGTCTGGTCCGAACAGACGGAGCACCTCATGAGCCCCCGCGATCTGACGATCCCCGCAAGCCGCCATCCCGAGAAGGCGCATCGCCCCGACTCCGCCCAGCCGAAGAAGCCCGACTGGATCCGCGTCAAGGCGCCCA
>CAYTBD010000426.1:0-2499 GCA_964435755.1 uncultured Rhodobacterales bacterium | reverse complement strand
GAACTCACGACCCTTACCTTGGCAAGGTAATGCTCTACCCCTGAGCTACGCCCGCATCCATTGGGTGAGGCGTGAGATATAAAGTCCGGCGTCGCACCGCAAGAGGGAAATTTCGCTTCAGTCGGCCTTTTCTTCGGGCCATGGTGGGGCGAGAGGGGGCGTCGATGAAGATACTCGTGATGGGAGCGGGAGCGCTCGGCGCCTATTTCGGCGCGCGGTTGCAGGCGGCGGGAGAAGACGTCACCTTCGTCGCGCGCGGGGCGCATCTGGAGGCGATGCGGACCCGCGGGCTCAGGATCGAGAGCGCGATCGGGGATCTGACGCTGGACAGCGTCCGGGCGACGGACGACCCGGCGGAGGCGGAGCGGCCGGATGTCGTGCTCTTCATGGTCAAGAACTACGACGTCGAGACGGCCGCGGAGCGGTTGCTGCCCGCGCTGGGGCCCGACACGCTCGTCGTCACCTGCCAGAACGGGGTCAGCGCGGGTCCGAGACTGGCCGAGGTGATCGGGCCCCGGCGTGTCTATCCCGGCGCGGTCTACATGCCGGCGGACATCAGGGAACCTGGCGTCGTGCGGCATTCCGGGCAGTTCCACCGGCTTGTCTTCGGGCCCATGGAGGGTACGCCGGCGGACACCGCGCTGGCCTTCGGCGCCGCCGTGTCGGCCTCGGGTCCTGACTGTGAGGTTTCCAGCGACATCCGGGCGACGCTCTGGGAGAAATTCGTTCTGCTGTCGAGCTTTTCCGCGATCACGACGCTCACCCGGCTTGACGTCGGCCCGATCCGGGAGACGCCGCCGACGCGCGATCTTCTCGTACGGGCCACGCACGAGGCGCAGGCGGTCGGAACGGCGGAGTGTCCGACCCTGGCCGGCGATACCGCCGACAAGGCATTGACCATGATGCTCGACACCATGGCGCCGCATATCCACGCCTCGATGCTCGACGACCTGAACCGCGGACGGCGGATCGAGGTCGACTACCTGAGCGGGGAGATTTCCCGATTGGGGCAAGAACACGGGATCGCGACACCCGTGCACGACATCGTCGCAGCAGCGCTCGCACCCTACCGCAACGGCCTTCCAGCCTAATCGGTCGCGAAACGGCCGAGGACCTGCACATCCGCGTCGGGGTCGTCGACGACGACACGGCCGGCGACCTCGTCCGCGTCGGGGCCGAAGAAGGCACCATTCGTCTCGCGGGCGTTCTGGTTGCCGCTGAAGTCGAAGGGCGCGCCGATGGCGAATGCGCTTCCCCCGTTGAACGAGGAGCCGACGATGACACTGCCCTCGACGAGGATCGTGCCGCCGTCGGAGACGGTGCGCCGACCGCCCGCGTCGTTCCGCGTGCCGGATAGGGAGTCCAGTTCGATGTCCACCGTCCCGCCGTCGAAGTCCGCGATCACGACCGCGGTGCCGCTCAGGTCGTAGAGCGCCCGCGAGTCCGTCGCGACGAGGCGGCCCGCACCTTCATAGCGGGAGCCGCCGGTGGTCGGCATGTCCAGCGGGTCCGTGACGAACCCCACCACGCCGGAGACGGGCGTGCCGATCAAGGGCTCTCGGACGAAGAAACGGACGTATTCCGTCCCGCCGGGGTTCGAGAGAAATACGGTCCCTCCGGCGGTGAGCGCGATCTCGGTCCGCGACGCGTTCAGCAACCCGGCGAATTCATCGCCGGTGACCACGCCGGTGTCGAGGTTGACAAAGCTCACGTCATTGCCGCCGAAGACCTGTCCGGTGCCGTCGAAGCCGGTGAAGGACAGGTCGCCCGATCCATCCGCCACCAGCTCGAAGGAGTTGGCCGTGGCCGTCGGATCGGGGTTTCGTTCGAACTCCGTGCTCGTGCTCGTGTCCGAGCAGGCGCCGAGGGCGACGACAGCCGCCGAGGCTGCGAGCGGGCGGATCATACGACCGCACCCGCGAAGATGAAATCGTCCGCCGACAGCTCCGTCTCCGTCACACCGAATATCGTCATTGTCGTGCCTCCCAGCGTGATGACCGCCGATCCTCCGACCGTGTCCATCGCATTGAACAGCGCGGTCGCATCGGCAAAGGTTCCCGCCGCGAGTTCGATCTTGTCGAGGCCGGGCGTGAAGTCCTCGCCCGTGGGAGTGGAGCCGACCGGGGACAGATAGTCGATATCAAGGCGCGCGATCGTGTCGTTTCCGCCGGTATCCGCGAAGACGAAGACATCCGCCCCCGCCCCGCCCATCAGCAGGTCGCTGCCCGCGCCGCCGTCGATCCTGTCATTGCCGCCGATGTCGAACCCGTCGGGATCGCCGACGAGAACATCCGACCCGTTCCCGCCCAGAAGCGTATCGCCGCCGATGCCGCCGAGGATGAGATCGTCGCCGGCCCCGCCCGACATTTCGTTGCGGCCGATGCCCGCCAACAGAACATCGGCGCCGTCGCCTCCGTCGAGCGTGTTTGCGCCGGCGAAGTCGAAGATCAGATCGTCACCGTCGAGGCCGAACAGCCTGTCGTCGCCGGCGCCTCCGGA
>CAYTBD010000425.1:0-2514 GCA_964435755.1 uncultured Rhodobacterales bacterium | reverse complement strand
CCTGCCTTTCAGCTTCAGAACATCCGTCACCGACCTCTCGAGGGCGGTCACGTCACCGGCCTCGGTCTCGATCTGGACGGTCATCACGTCCATCTCCCCGTCCCGCGACGCGATCACGCGCGCCTTCGAGACCTCGCGGTGCCGCGCGACGAATTCGGCCACCTGCTCGGGCCGGACGAACATGCCCTTGATCTTGGTGGTCTGGTCGGCGCGGCCCATCCAGCCCTTGATGCGCATGTTGGTACGGCCGCACGGGCTCTTTCCCGCCATCACCGCCGAGAGATCTCCCGTTGCAAAGCGGATCAGCGGGTAGTCCGGGTTCAGCGTTGTCACCACGACTTCACCGACCTCGCCATCGGCGACGGGATCGCCCGTTCCGGGACGGACGATCTCGACCACCACGCCCTCGTCCACGATCATTCCCTCCATGGCGGGGCTTTCGTAGGCGACGAGACCGAGATCCGCCGTCGCGTAACACTGGAGTGTCTCGATTCCCCTGTCCTTGTAGGCCTGCCGTAGGGACGGGAAGAGCGCCCCGCCAGAGACGGTCGCCTTGGCGATCTTCAGGGTGAAGCCAAGCTCATCGGCCTTTTCGAGGATGACCTTCAGGAAGTCCGGCGTTCCGGCGTAGGCCGTCGTTCCGATGTCCCGCGCCGCCCGCGCCTGCAGTTCGCTCTGGCCCGTGCCGGCGGGCAGCACCGTCGCGCCGACAGCCCGCGCACCGTTTTCGAAGATCATGCCGGCTGGCGTCAGATGATAGCCGAAGCAGTTCTGGACGATGTCGCCCTCGCCGACGCCGGCGGCAAACAGGAAACGACCGACCCGCCACCAGTCGTGGCTGACCTGACCCGGCTCGTAGATCGGCCCCGGCGACTGGAAGACATGCGCGAAGCCGCTGACGCCACCAGCATAGCCGCCCAACGGATTTCCGGGTGTCTGGGCCGAGGTGAGGTCCGATTTGCGAAGCACCGGCAGCCGCGCCAGTGCCTCGCGCGTGGTGATCTCGGACGGGTTGAAACCGTCGAGCGCCTCCCTGTAGCCGGGAAGCGACTTCGCGGATCCGACCTGGGCCGGCAGGCACTCGGCCAGAGAGGCCGCACGCTCATCCTCGCTCCGGGTCTCGAGATCATCGTAGTGGCTCATTCAGCCGCCTCCTTCACCTTTTCGGTCGGTCCGTCGAGCGCCGCCCGTGTGAGCGCCGCCAATAGCCGTACGTATCGCTCCCGCGATCCGGCCAGGTCCGCCAGACGATGGGAGTCCGTCGGCAGTCCGAGATCCCTGGCCCCCCTTTCGGCGGGTCCCGACACTTCGGCCGGGTAGAGTTCGTCCCAGACCAGCTGCGCCTCGCGCGCGAAGATCTCGGCACCCATCTGTCCGATCCCCTTTGCCCCCTGCAGGGCCTTCAGGATTTCCTCCCGCGTACCGGCCTGCTCGCGGAGCTTCCGCAGGTCGCCCTGGTAGGTCTCCTGCGCCCACTCGGCCGTGTCGCGCAGGTAGTTCGCCGTCGATTCGTCATAGCGGGCGTAGCCGTGCTCGTTCAGAACGCGGACGAGCGACTCCCGCTCCCTCTCCCGCAGGTCGTCGATACGGTGAAAGCCGGCATCGCGAAGCGCGCGGCCCGCCTTCTCGGCCTGGTGCGATCCGATCCGCGCGGAGAGCATGATCGCGCCCTCCAGCCAATGAAAAAGCTCCTGCGGCGTGTTCTTCGAAATGTCCGCGCCCATGGCCTCGGAATAGAGCGTGCCCTGTTCGTCGATCAGCGTCTTCACCACGTCCTTCTGCGTCATGTCATCCTCCATCACTGACGAGTCGAAGGTCCAACGGATGCACATGATCGCCGTTCCTCAACTCAGCCAGCGCTTGCGCCGACGATAGGAGCGCACGTCGCGGAAAGACCGCCGCCCCTCGTCCGAGACGCCGAGGTAGAATTCCTTCACGTCCGGGTTTTCGAGCAGCTCCTTCGCGCCGCCCTCCATCACGACGCGGCCCGATTCCAGGATGTACCCCCGGTGCGCGAAGCGGAGCGCGACGGTCGTGTTCTGCTCGGCGAGGAGGAAGCTCACGCCCTCGTTCTCGTTGAGGTTCTTCACGATTGTGAAGATCTCCTCGACGAGTTGGGGGGCGAGGCCCATCGAAGGTTCGTCGAGCAGGATGGTCTCGGGCTTCGACATCAGCGCCCGGCCGATCGCCGTCATCTGCTGTTCGCCACCCGAGGTGTATCCGGACTGACTTCTGCGCCGCTCCTTGAGGCGGGGGAAGTAGGAGTAGACCTTCTCGAGGTCGGCATCGATCGCGCCCTTGCCGTCGTCACGGGTATAGGCGCCGGTGAGGAGGTTCTCCTCGACCGTGAGATGCGCGAAGCAGTGACGCCCCTCCATGACCTGGATCACGCCCTTCTTCACCAGCGCCGACGGGTCGAGATCCTGCACCCGCTCGCCGCGATAGAGAATGGAGCCCTTTGTGACCTCACCGCGCTCGGAATGCAGCAGGTTCGAGATCGCCTTGAGCGTCGTC
>CAYTBD010000424.1:1815-2531 GCA_964435755.1 uncultured Rhodobacterales bacterium | reverse complement strand
TTGGCCGCAGGCCAAGAGGGGGCAGCGCCCCCTGCCCTCACCGGCCCTCGAACTGCGCCGTGCGCTTTTCCATGAAGGCCACGACGCCCTCCTTGAAGTCGCGGGTCCGGCCGCAGCGGCCCTGCAGTTCGGCCTCGAGCGACAGCTGTTCGCCGAGCGAGTTCCCGAAGGAGGCGCGGATCGCGTCCTTCACCGCGCGGTAGGCGACGGTGGGGCCGTGGGCGAGGTGTCCGGCGCGGGCGCGCCAGTGCGTCTCGAACCCGGCGTCCGGCACCGCCTCCCAGATCATCCCCCAGTCGGCCGCCTCGCGCGCGGTGACCTTTTCGGCGAAAAGCGCCGCGCCCATCGCGCGGGCGAAGCCGACCTGCCGGGGCAGCCAGTAGGTGCCGCCCGCGTCGGGAATCAGGCCGATCTTCGTGAAGGCCTGCAGAAACACCGCGCTTTCGGCCGCGATCACCACGTCGGCGGCGAGCGCGAGATTGGCGCCGGCGCCGGCCGCCGCGCCGTTCACCGCCGCGATGGTCGGGATCGGACAGTCGAAGATCGCCGTCAGCATCGGCTCGTATTCGTCGCGGAGCGTCCGTTCGAGGTTGAGGGTCGCGGCCGTCGAGCGGTCGCCGAGGTCCTGGCCCGAGCAGAAGGCCCGCCCCTCGCCGGTCATCACGAGGACGCGGGCGGTCTCGGCCGCGGCCTTGACCGCGTGCAGGATCTCGGCC
>CAYTBD010000424.1:0-1805 GCA_964435755.1 uncultured Rhodobacterales bacterium | reverse complement strand
GCTCCAGGGAGGATGCCGCTCCTCGCGGGTCACCGCTGACGCCCGGCCGGCGCGTCGATCGCGTTCATCACCTCGGGGCGCGCGAGCGTCAGAACGGCCATCCCGTCCGTCCGGGTCAGCCTGATGGTCTGGTAGTCCATGGTGGTCGGTCCTCGTTGCCGTTCGCCGCGCACCTTAATGGCCCGCCGCGTCCGGGAAAGAGGAAACCCGGCGTCACTCCTTCAGGAGTTCGGCGAGGCGCGTCTTTTCGACCTCGGACAGTCCCGCGGCGTCCGATGGCGTCGCCGCCGCCCGCCGGCGGAGGTAGAGCGCCGCGCCGCCGCCGCCGACGAGCAGCATCGCGGGGCCGGCGATCCAGAGGATCAGGTTCGACCCGGTCACCGTTGGCTGCAGGAGCACGTATTCGCCGTAGCGGTCGACGAGGAAGGCCACGACCTCCGCATCGGTGTCGCCCAGGGCGAGGCGCTCGCGGACGAGGATGCGCATGTCGCGGGCGAGGTCGGCGTTCGATTCGTCGATCGATTCGTTGCGGCAGACGAGGCAGCGCAGGCCCTCGGAGATCTCGCGGGCGCGGTCCTCGAGCACCGGATCGTCCAGGATCTCGTCCGGCTGGACGGCGAGAGCCGGTCCGGCGAGAAGCGCCGCGGCGAAGGCAAGCGCGCGGATCATTCCGCCGGAACCCCCTGGGGGATCGGGGTCTTCCGGACGCCCGCGCCGATTCGGTAGCGCCGGTCGGTCAGGCTCAGGACGCCGCCCAGCGACATGATGATCGCGCCCGCCCAGATCCAGTTGGCGAAGGGCTTGACGTAGGTGCGCACGGCGAAGCCGCCGCCCTCCTGCGGATCGCCGATGACGACGTAGAGGTCGCGGAGCACGCCGTTGTCGATGGCGGCTTCGGTGGTGGGCATGCCCGCCACCTGATAGAAGCGCTTTTCGGGGAACAGCGTCGCGACGTCGCGGCCGTTCCGGTCGATCTGCAGTTCGGCCATGGTGGTGAGGTAGTTCGGGCCGCGCGCCTCGCGGACATCCACGAGGGTGACCTCGTAGGCGCCGACGCCGAAGGTCTCGCCTTCGCGGGCGACGCGGATGTCCTCGATCTCCCAGGCGAGCATCGCGGCGATGCCCCAGAAGGTGATGCCGAGCCCGGCATGGGCCACCGCCTTGCCCCAGTCCGCGCGCGGCAGGTTCCGAAGCCGCCGGAGCTTGGCGCCAAGACCGGTGCCGCGCCCGGTCCGGGTCCACAGATCCATCGCCGCGCCGCCGACGAGCCAGACGGCGAGGATCGCGCCCACCGGCGCCATGATCGAGCGCCCGGTCTGGATCGTCCAGACCAGCGCCCCGGCGGCCAGCGCGAGCGCGAGAACGCCCCAGAGCGGCTGCATCGCCTTGCCCACCGTGGCGCGCTTCCACGGCATGATCGAGCCGAGCGGCAGGATGATCGCCAGCGCGACCATGAAGGGCGTGAAGGCCATGTCGAAGAACGGCGGGCCGACGGAGAGCTTCCGGTCCCAGATCATCTCGGCCACGAGCGGCCAGATCGTCCCGACGAAGACCACGAAGGTCGCGACGGCGAGAAGAACGTTGTTGGCCAGCAGCGCGCTTTCACGCGAGACCGTGGAGAAGACCCCCTTGGCTTCCATGACCCCGGCCCGGGCGGCGTAGAGCATCAGCGCCCCGCCCATGAAGATGCCGGTGATGATCAGGAGGTAGACCCCGCGTTCGGGATCGTTGGCGAAGGCATGGACCGAGGTCAGGACGCCCGACCGGACGATGAACGCGCCGATCAGCGAAAAACCGAAGGCGAG
>CAYTBD010000423.1:0-2559 GCA_964435755.1 uncultured Rhodobacterales bacterium | reverse complement strand
CTGGCTGGCCGAACGCGGCCTCTACACGTTCGACATGCGGTACGACCGCGCCGAGGCGAACGCCCGGGCGCTGGCCGACGCGCTGGCGGAGATGCCCGGCGTCGCGCGGGTGCTCTATCCCGCCCGGCGGGACCACCCGGACCACAACAGGGCCACGGCGCTCCTGGGCGAGCGCGGCTCGCACATGGTCAGCTTCGAGATTCCCGGGGGGCGCGAGGCGGCGAACCGGCTGGTCCGGGCCGCGCCCCACATCGCTTTCGCGCCCACGCTCGGAGACGTCGGCACGACGCTCAGCCATCCTGCGTCATCGTCGCACCGGGGTCTCACCCCGGAGGCGCGCGCGGCGATCGGCATCACCGAAGGGTTCTTCCGCGTCTCGGTGGGATGCGAGGATGCGGGAATGCTGATCGGCGAGTTCGCGCGGGCGGTCGAGGCGGCGGCCGGCTCCGGCTGACCGCGTCAGGCTCCGAGCGGCGAGACATCGAAATCCAGCGAGGGCACGAGAGACCGGACTTCGCGGACGATGAGCGCGGGATCGGGAAGACCGGCGTCGATCGCCCGATACTTGCCCGTGTAGCCGAGCACCCCGAGAACCTGCGCGAGATCGACGCAGTCGAAGCTGCGGCAGAGCAGCGGCGAGATCACCACCGAGGGCGAGAGACGGTCGAGAAGATCCGAAGAGATCTCGTGGAATTCCGCGAAGACGACATCGCCCCGCCTGGGCAGATCGAGGCCCGATGTCCTCCAGGCCACCACGTCCCCGACGGCCAGAATGATGCGCCGGTTGTGCTCCTCGCCGGCAGGTTCGCAATGCCGGGCCGCGTCGGCCACGCCAGAATAGTCCACCTTCGGTCCCCCGTTGCCCGTTCGACCACTGTCGTTGTGTTCAGGCCGCAAAAAAGGTGCTGCGTGCAAGTTAACGTGATTCTTCAGGAAAGCAACTCTACCTATGCGCGAAGATGCGCGGCACCGCCGCGGCCGCGGTTGCAACCTCCCCGGAACAGGCGCAGAAGCGACCCAAGCAGTGAGAGACGGTCGTGACGGACAACGCCTTTTCCCTTCTCGACGCCATTCCGGTGCCGCTCGTCCTTCTCGGGCCGACCGAACGCGTCGTTCACGCGAACCCGCCTGCGGTCGCGCTGTTCAGCCGTGACCTTCCGGGCCGGCACTACATCACCGCGTTCCGGGCGCCCGCGGTCCTGTCGTGCATCGAGGCGGTCATGTCCGGCACCGTCGAGCGCGCGGAGGACAGGTTGCTGGTCTCCGACAGCACACGCGAGGCCACGTGGAAGATCACGGCATCGGCCGTCGTCGAGGGCGGGCTGCGGAGCGTGCTTGTCGCCTTCGAGGACACGACGGCGCTTCAGGAAGCCGGCCAGATCAGGCGGGACTTCGTGGCGAACGTCAGCCACGAGTTGCGCACGCCGCTGACCGCGCTTCTGGGCTTCATCGAGACCCTTCGGGGCGCGGCGAAGGACGACCCGGCCGCGCGGGAGCGGTTCCTCGGGATCATGGAGCGGGAGGCGGGACGCATGAACCGGCTCGTCCGCGATCTCCTGTCGCTGTCCCGGGTCGAGGCCGAGGAGCGGCAGAGGCCGACCGACCCGGTCGATCTGGCCGGCATCCTGAACTCGGTCACGCTGTCGCTGCGTCCGGTGGCCGAGGAACAGAGCGTGGAGTTGTTCGTCACCGGGACGACCGGCCAGTGCATCGTCCCGGGCGACGCGGACCAGCTTGCGCAGGTCTTCACGAATCTCGTGGAGAACGCGGTGAAATATTCCGGCGCCCGCTCGCACGTGACGCTCGCGCTTTCGATGAACGATCATGACGCCGCGCTGCGGGGCCCGTCGGTCTCGGTTCGGGTGAAGGACGACGGCGAAGGCTTCGATCCGATGCACATTCCCCGGCTGACCGAGCGCTTCTACCGCGTCGACAGCCACCGCTCGCGCGAACAGGGCGGCACCGGGCTCGGCCTCGCGATCGTCAAGCACATCGTCAACCGGCATCGGGGCCGTCTCCGGATCGAGAGCGCGCCGGGGCAGGGGGCGGAGTTCACGGTGACGCTGCCGGCCGGCTGAGGCGGCTCCCCCCATGGGGGGCACGTGTGGCCCGATTGACGACAAAGGCCCCCCGGGGTGACCCTTGAGTCCTGCGGCGTCACCTCCCGTTAGTCGTCGCACTCCTTTTGCGGCTGCGGTCTGCCAAAGGCGTCGTAGCACCCCGGGCCGAACGTTTTCGCTATCTCGGACGACTGATTTCGAGCCGATCCGCATGCAGCGAGCCCAAGCGCGACACTCGTGATCAGGATCATTGGTCTCATGGTGTTATCTCCTTCCTTGAATCCTCTTCCGACACCTCCCCTGAGGGAACCTTCGCGACAACCCGAAAACAGCCCCCGAGTTCACCTCACAGGCTCGCCTTGAGCGACAGAGGGGCCCCCGGGTGTTCCACTTGAGTCCAGCCTTGGCATCCCCCTAGATCATGGATGAAGGGGCCAGAAGACGAGGATCGCCGGGACCGAGACGGCGACGACGAGGATCTCCAACGGCAATCCCATCC
>CAYTBD010000422.1:0-2560 GCA_964435755.1 uncultured Rhodobacterales bacterium | reverse complement strand
GCGCCGTGTTCGGCATGAGCACGCAATACCGCCCCGCGAGGCTGAGGTAGGTCGTCAGCGCCGCGCCCTTGTTGCCGCGCTCCTCCTTGACGACCTGCACGAGGAGGATCTGGCGGACCTTGATGACCTCCTGGATCTTGTACTTGCGCACACGCGTCCTGCGGGGGCGCTGGATCTCCTCGCTGACGTCCTCGTCGGCGACCGACTCGATCTCGGAGTCGCGCTCGGACGCATCGTCCATCGCGCTGTAGGCCCCGCCGTCGTCGCCGTTGCCGTTGTCGTCGTCCTCATCCGCGGAGGGTGTCTCCACCGGCGTCTCCGCGACGCGCTCGACGGGCGAACTCGCCTCGTCGTCTGCGACCTCGGCGTCGTCGGAGGTATCGAAGACGTCCATGCCGGGGATGTCCTTCCCGGGCAGGTCCTTGGTCTCGATCACGTCGTCGGACTTGGCGGTCTCCGCCTTCGCCCGGCCCCGGGACCGCGAGCGGCGCGCCCGCTTGGGCTTCTCGTCCTCGTCGTCTTCGGACTGGGCGAGCGCGGCTTCCTCGGCGAGAAGCGCCTCCCGGTCGGCGACCGGGATCTGGTAGTAGTCGGGATGGATTTCGGAGAACGCGAGGAAGCCGTGGCGGTTGCCGCCGTAGTCGATGAACGCCGCCTGGAGCGACGGCTCCACGCGGGTGACCTTGGCGAGGTAGATGTTTCCGGCTAGCTGGCGCTTGTTCTCCGATTCAAAGTCGAACTCCTCGACCTTGTTTCCGTCCACCACCACAACGCGGGTCTCTTCCGCGTGGGTGGCGTCGATAAGCATTTTCTTTCCCATGAAGTCTCTCGGCACCGCAAGGCGCGCGAGGCCGGGGGCGGCGTCGCGCGCGTCGATCGGTGGCTTGTACGGGCGAGGGATGCGGCAGCGGCGCACGGACGGGCCTGTCCGTCAAAGCGGATCGCCCCTCCTGTCGCCGTCGCTCGCACCATCGCGTTTCTTCTCCGGCGCCTGTTCGGCGCCCGTTCAAGCGCCCGGCGGCGTAACGCAACGCCAGGGCATTCTACTGGCCATGTGGCCGATCCGACTGTCTCCCGGCGGCTGAGTGGTCCTGAAGCCGCCCGGAAGACAGAGAATTCGAGCGGGGCAAGGCGCCGACACCGGCAGCCCCTGTCCCGTACCCTCACAATAAGGCGCAAGGACGCGGAAATACAATGAGGAAAATCGCACGAGTCCGCCGCCGCGCCCACGGCGCGCGGCGGACGCGGCGCGGGATCAGAGGTATTCGGACCGCTGCAACGCGTATTTCGCCATCTTCTCGTTGAGCGTCCGCCGCGGCAGGCACAACTCGTCCATGACCGCCGCGATCGACCCCTTGTGGCGGCGCATCGTGTTGTCGATGAGCATCCGCTCGAAGGCTTCGACGTATTCCTTCAGCGGCTTGCCCTCGGTCGTCATGGTGGGGGCCGCGGTTTCGTTGTCGGCCATGATCAGCGACGCGATCGTGCCCGAGCCGCGGCGGTTCTGGAGAACCGCGCGTTCGGCGATGTTGACGAGCTGGCGGATGTTCCCGGGCCAGGGCGCCTGCAGCAGCTGCGCCGCCTCCTGCGCGCCGACCTCGGGCGACTCGCACCCGTATTCGTCGGCGAACTGCTCCGCGAAGCGGTTGAACAGCGTCAGGATGTCCTCGCCCCGCGAGCGGAGCGGCGGGACGGTGATCTTGAGCGCGGCCAGGCGGTAGTAGAGATCCGGCCGCAGCACGTCCTCGCAGGTCTTGCCCTGCTCCTGCAGGTTGGAGATCGCCACGATCCGCGTCTCCGCCGGGACGCCCTGCTCGTTGATCCAGGTCAGCAGCCGCCCCTGCAGCGACTGCGGCAGCGCGTCGGTGTCCTCCAGCACGAGCGTCCCGCCCCGCGCCTCCTCCACGAGCGGCAGCTGGCCGCCCTCTTCCATCGGACCGAAGATCCGCTTCGCCAGCGTCTCCTCGTCGGCCGACCCGCAGGAGAACACGACGAACTTGCGCCCCGGCTTCGCGCCGACGGCATGCAGGGCGTGCGCCACGAGCGTCTTGCCGGTTCCGGTCTCGCCGTCGATGAGCACGTGACCGTCGGCCTGGCCGAGGTCGAGAATGTCCTCGCGGAGCCGCTCCATCACCGGCGAGGATCCGACGAGTTTCTTCATGATGCCGGCCCCGTCCGACAACTCGCGCCGAAGCGCGCGGCTGTCGAGCGTCAGCCGCCGCGCGACGGTGGCCTTCCTGGCGAGCTCGGTCATCCGGTCGGGATTGAACGGCTTTTCGAGAAAGTCGTAGGCGCCGACCTGCATCGCCTCCACCGCCATCGGCACGTCGCCGTGGCCGGTGATCAGGATCACCGGAAGCCCGCTGTCGACGCTCATCAGCCGCTTCAGGAAGGCCATGCCGTCCATGCCCGGCATCTTGATGTCGGAGACGACGACGCCCGGATAATCCGCCCCGACGGCCTTCAGCGCGTCCTCCGCGCTCGCGTAGGTCTCGGTGTCGAACCCCGACAGCGCGAGCCACTGGCTGATCGACTGGCGCATGTCCTGCTCGTCGTCCAC
>CAYTBD010000421.1:0-2570 GCA_964435755.1 uncultured Rhodobacterales bacterium | reverse complement strand
CATCCGGCAAGCTCCCCCTCTGAGCAAGAGGGACGTCCTCGCGATGATTGCTCAGCTTGGCAACAGCCGCCGAGACATGCGCGACAGAGCATTGCTCTGGGTCGCCTCCGATAGCTGGTGCCGGTCGTCGGAGCTTGTCGCGCTCAAGGTTCGCGACCTTGTCCGGCAGGATGACGGCTCGGCTCTATTGTTCGTTACGCGCTCGAAGACTCGCTCGCCTGCACGAGCCGGAAGTCCGCGTCGACCAGAAAGATGCCGAAGGGCGAGTGTTCGACCATCTGCCGAAGCGTCATCTCGGAAGCGGCGAGCTTCTCCTCCGCCTCCTTGCGCTCGGTGATGTCGAGGCCGGAGAGGAAAATCTGCTGCAGGGTTCCGTCCGCATCTATCGACGGGACGAAACGCATTACAACGGTGCGTCGGCCATTTGGGCGGAGCGCCAGGTCTTCCTCAAGCGTGATGCTCGCACCTCTCCGGACATAGGCACCGGCGCTTCGCCCGAGGCGCTGCAACGCGCCGCGAAGGCGCTGCGCCGCCCCGGGATCGCCGGACCACCAAGCGCTCTCCCAGAGAGGTAGTCCGACCACGTCGGATCTCTGAAGCCCGCCCGCCTCAAGAAAGGGTGTGTTCGCATCGGTCACGCGGCCGTCGCGGTCCAGCATGGCGATGAAGGCGATGTTGCTGTCGATCACGGTTCGGAGCCGTTCCTCGCTTTCGCGAACCGACAATTCCGCGCGAGCGCGATCCGTAACATCGTAGTTCACGCCGATCATCCGGGTGGCTCGGGCGGCGTCGCGCTCCACCACCTGTCCGCGTCCCGCGATGTAGCGCACGTCGCCATCCGGTCTTCGGATCCGGAACACGTCTTCGAAGTGGGCGCCGCGGTCGATCGCCTGAAGGTACTTCCTCGTGAGCGAGGGACGATCTTCCGGCAAGACAAGATCGAACAGGAGATCGGGAGTCGCCGGCAGATCCCGCGCAAGCCCCAGCAGATCGTAGAGTTCCGGGGACCACGTTGAGGTGTTGCTCGTAAGGTTCAGGTCCCACGCCCCCATGCCGGCCGCGCTGTAGGCGAGCTTCAGCCGTTCCTCGCTTTCGCGAAGTGCTTTTTCCTGATCGTGTTGCTCCGAGAGGTCGTAGAAATGGCAGACAACGCCGAACCGTCCGTCGGAGAGGACAATGCGCTCGATCCGCCAGTCCAACTTGTCGATCGGATCGGCGTCGGACATGTCATGCGACGCTGGCGAATGAAAAGGTTCACCTGTCTCAAGAGTTCGCTTGAACTGCTCCAGTGTACGCTGCGCCGCCGCTTTCCCGAACAGTTCCTCGAGCGTGCTGTCGAAACGGCTTCCGAGAAGGGGTCGCACATCGGAGAAGAGTGCGCGGGCGCCTTGACTGACTTGCACAAGGGTCAGGTCTGCATCGACGGTGCAGATGCCGAACGGCGACCGCTCCACGAGATCGACGATCGTCCGCCTCGCCGCCGTGAGTTCCGCCGATTGGTCGCGAAACGCGGTCACGTCCACATTGATGCCGCGGATCCGGATGGCGACGCCGTTCTCGTTGCGGTCGATGGCCCCGCGGTCGTGGACCCTGCGAACGGTGCCGTCCGGCCGCACAATCCGGAACTCGTGGTCGTAGGCTTCGCCAGCTTCCAGGTAGCACGAAGTCTCGGCCTCGACCCTCACCCGGTCCTCGGGATGGACCAGCGCCGCGAATGCGTCATCACCGGATGGCGGTTCTGCCAAGCCATAGAGGTCAAGAAGCCCTTCAGACCATATCAGCCGGTCCGCCGGGATTTCCCAGATGTATGTGCCGGATCCGGGCACATCGCCAGCTGCGCTTTCGAAGAGGGCTTGAGGTCTTGGGATGTCCATCGCATGCCCTTTCCATGCTTAAATCTTTATCTTCGAATATGTTCCCGCTTCTAAAGCCATTCGATTACCTCGACAAGACGGCAGTGACAGCACCACATTCCCTCGACCGCACTTGAGCCAATCATTGTTGTCGCATGAACTTGGCTCGGTTGACGAATGTCAGTTTCACCCGCCCTCCCGACGGATACTTCCTAATCGAACGTCGCAAGCCGCCAACCCAGCTGACACACGGATATTCGTCCCGACGAAAGGCCGGTCGCTTGGCCAAGGATCATTTTACCATGGCGGCAGGCACGTTCAATCATCGCGCGCCCCATTCTGGGGCCCGCTTGAAGGGGAAGTGCCGATGCCCAGATCCGAAGTCGATGCGGAAGCATGGATCGTTGGTCACCTGGCATGGATATGGCCCGTCCATCTTTCCGGGTTTGCTCGTCTTCTTGGACAACTCAGGCAGGCGGTGGGGGGCGATCTCGACCTTGTGCTCATCCTCGCCATCATCGCCGATCGGACACCGCGGAAAGCGTGGCGTTCGCGATTGCCAGCGTCCGGACAGTTGACGCGTGGAACCGCAGATGGGGTAATGCAGGATCCGATCAATGTTCAGTCGATCGCCGACTTCACCGGTATGCCGAAGGAGACGGTCAGAAGAAAAGTCGGCTCCCTGATTGAGAGAGGCTGGATCGCCCGAGACGAGAA
>CAYTBD010000420.1:0-2582 GCA_964435755.1 uncultured Rhodobacterales bacterium | reverse complement strand
CGGCGGTGTCCTTGCCGGCGCTGCCGGCCTCGGAGCGGAAGCAGAGCGTATGGGCGGTGAGCCGGATCGGCAGCCGCGCCTCGTCGAGGATCTCGCCCGCGACGGTGTTCGTGAGGGTGACTTCCGAGGTCGGGATCAGCCACCAGCCGTTCGTGGTGCGGTAGCTGTCCTCGGCGAACTTCGGCAACTGGTTGGTGCCGACCATCGCCTCGTCGCGCACGAGGACGGGGGTCGTGGTCTCGAGGAGGCCGTTCTCGGTGGTGTGGACGTCGAGCATGAACTGGGCGAGCGCGCGGTGGAGGCGGGCCACGGCGCCCCGCAGGACGACGAAGCGGGCGCCCGAGAGCTTCGCGGCGGTCTCGAAATCCATGCCCGGCGTCACGGCCGGGATCTCGAAATGCTCGAGCGGTGTGAAGGCGAAGCTGCGGGGCGCGCCCCAGCGGCGGATCTCGACGTTGTCGTTTTCGTCCTCGCCATCGGGGATGTCGTCGAGGGGGAGGTTCGGCAGGCCCATCAGAAGGTCCGTCAGCCGCTGGTCGTGGGCCTTCGCGTCCTCCTCGAGACGGGCGACTTCGTTCTTCTTCTCGGTCACCAGCGTGCGCAGGCGCTCGAACTCGGCCTCGTCGCCTTTCGCTTTGGCCGCGCCCACCTCCTTGGAGGCCGCGTTGCGGTCGGCCTGTGCCTGTTCGGCGTCGGTGATCTTCGCCCGGCGCGCCGCGTCGATGGCCAGCACCTCGGCCGCGACGCCCGAAAGGCCGCGGCGGCGCATGGCGGCGTCGAAGGCGTCGGGGTTCTCGCGGATCGCGCGGATGTCGTGCATGGGGCGGCCTCAGTCCTTGGCGCGTTCGACGTAGGTCGCGTCTTCGGTGTTGACGACGACGCGGGTGCCCGCGCTGATGTGCGGCGGCACCATCACGCGCACGCCGTTGTCGAGCGTGGCGGGCTTGTAGGAGGACGAGGCGGTCTGCCCCTTCACGACCGGTTCGGTCTCGACGATCTCGCCCGTGACCTTCTGCGGCAGCTCCATCGCGATGGCGGCGCCCTGGTAGGTCTTGACGGAGCAGCGGATGCCCTCTCTGAGCCAGACCTTCGCGTCGCCCACCACGTCCTCGGGGATCGTGATCTGCTCGAAGGTCTCTGGCTCCATGAAGTGATAGCCCTCGCCGTCGTCGTAGAGGTAATCGTAGTCGCGCTCGTCCACATGCGCGCGCTCGACCTGATCGGTCGTCTTCCAGCGCTCCGACACCTTGGTGCCGTCGGCGATCCGGCGCATGTCGACCTGCGTGACAGGCGTCCCCTTGCCGGGGTGGAAGTTCTGGGCGGAGAGGATGACGTAGAGCTTGTCGTCGATCTCCACGACGTTGCCCTTGCGAAGCTGCGAGGCGATGACTTTCACGGGTGCGTCCTTTTCGTTCCTGCGCGGGCGGTGTAAGCCCTTCGGGACAGATTTGCGGGCACCTAGCGCATCTCGTGCGAAATCGCCAGATCAAAGCCGTGGAGCCGGGCATGAGCCGAAACGAGACCGCAACCCCGTGGTGGGACCGGGAGCGCCACGCCGACCGGCGGCCGCTCCTGCTCGCGCGGAACCGGATCATGGCGGCGGTCCGGGACTGGTTCTTCGCGGAAGGCTTCATCGAGGTCGACCCGGCCGCGCTTCAGGTCAGCCCGGGCAACGAGGCGCACCTGCACGCCTTCTCCACCGCGGCGGTGGACGACGCCGGCGCGGCGCGGCGGATGTTCCTCCACACGAGCCCCGAATTCGCGATGAAGAAGCTCCTCGCGGCGGGGGAGGAGCGCATCTTCTGCCTCTCGCACGTCTGGCGGAACCGGGAGCGGGGCGTGCTCCACGCGCCCGAATTCACCATGCTGGAGTGGTACCGGGCGGGGGAGCCCTACGATGTGCTGATGTCCGATTGCGCGCACATCCTGCGGCTGGCGGGGGAGGCGGCGGGCGCGGAGGAGCTTCGCTTCCGCGACCGGTCCTGCAGCCCCTACGGCACGCCGGAGCGGGTGGATGTCGCCGACGCCGTGCGGCGGCATGCGGAGGTCGACCTCCTGGCGACGCTCGGCGATGCCGGGGCGCTCGCCGCCGCGATGGCGGGCGCGGGCGTGTCTGCGGGCGCGGGCGAAGGGTGGTCGGACCTGTTCTCGCGGCTTCTCGTCGCAAGGGTGGAGCCGGCGCTGGGCCAGGGCCGGGCGACCGTGCTCGACCGCTACCCCGCCTCGGAGGCGGCGCTGGCGCGACCGGTTCCGGGCGATCCGCGCCTCGCGGAGCGGTTCGAGCTCTACGCCTGCGGGGTGGAACTCGCCAACGGCTTCGGGGAGTTGACCGACCCGGCCGAGCAGCGCCGCCGCTTCGAGGCCGAGATGGACGAGAAGGCGCGGGTGCACGGCGATCGCTATCCGCTGGACGAGGACTTCCTGTCGGCGCTGGTCCATATGCCGCCGGCGTCGGGATGCGCGCTGGGCTTCGACCGTCTGGTGATGCTCGCCACCGGCGCGCCGCGCATCGACGAGGTGATGTGGGTGCCGGCGGGCTGAGGCCGGTCCGGCTTCCATCGAGCTGCAAGTATCCTCGGGGA
>CAYTBD010000419.1:1221-2591 GCA_964435755.1 uncultured Rhodobacterales bacterium | reverse complement strand
ATCCCTCCGCCTTCTTCAACGTCAACACGCCCGGGGAGCTCACCACGGCCCGCGCGATGGCCGCGCGATGACCTTCGACACCATCCTCATGGTCGACTGGTCGGGCGGGAACGACACCGGCCGCCGCCCGCGCAAGGACGCGATCTGGGCCGCTGTCGCGCGCAGAGGCGACCCGTCCGTGCCCTGCGTCTACCTCCGCAACCGGCTCATCGCGCGGGCGTGGCTGCAGGATCTCCTCGGCACCGAGATCGCCGCCGGGCGCCGCGTCCTCGCCGGGTTCGACTTCCCCTTCGGCTACCCGTCGGGCTTCGCGGAGCGCCTTGCGGGCCGCGCCGATCCGCTCGCCGTCTGGGCGTGGATGGCAGACAACCTCGAGGACGCTCCCACGGTCAACAACCGCTTCGGCCTCGCGGGTCGCATCAACGCCCGCTTTCCCGGCGTCGGGCCGTTCTGGTTCAACGGCACCCCGCACGACGTTCCCGGTCTGCCAAGAAAGGGCCGCGACCGGACGGACCACGGGATGCCGGAACGACGCGCCGTCGAGGCGCTGGCGGCGGGCAGTTTCACTTGCTGGCAGATGGGCGGGGCGGGCGCGGTAGGCTCCCAGGTGATGACCGGAATGGCCGTGCTCGAACGTCTCCGCCGGCATCTGCCGGAGGATTGCGCGGTGTGGCCGTTCGAGCCTCTCGACCGGCCGATCGCCTTCGTCGAAGTCTGGCCCTCTCTCGTCGACACAGCGGTCAAGGCGGCCCTGCGGCCGGGCGCGATCAAGGACGCCGTGCAGGTCCGCCTGCTCGCCCGCGCAATCCGGCGGATGCAGGACGAGGGAACGCTCTCGCAGGCGCTCGCGGCCGTTCCCGAGGAGGCCAAGGCTGAAGAAGGCTGGATTCTCGGCGTCGGCGCGGAGGAGGCGCTCTCGGCCGCGCTCAGGTGAAGATGCCCGTCACCCGCCCAAGCAGCATGAAGGCCCGCGCCGTCCGCGTGTCCGAAAGCGCCGCGATCTCCTGGTCCGTGGCGGACTTCTCGAATTCGCTGAAGACCCTGTCGAATTTTCTCAGGAAGTGATGGACCGCGTCGCGGAAGATCGGGTCGTTGCGCATCCGGGCCGCCGTCAGAGCGAGGCTCGACCGGTCGCGCACGCCGCCCAGTGTCGCGATCGGGCGTCCGCGCTGACCTTCCGCGAAGCGCCGCCAGATCTCGGGACGCGCGCGGTCGGGGACGAGATCGTCCATGTAGATGCCTTCCTGCGAGAGGAGCGTCAGCACGTCCTGGCTCGCCTGGATGAGTTCCGCCGACTGCCGGTCCTGCATCGCGCGGCGCAGCGCCCGGAAGCCCTCGCGATCCTCGGCGGTCTCGGGAAAGTTCAGCGC
>CAYTBD010000419.1:0-1211 GCA_964435755.1 uncultured Rhodobacterales bacterium | reverse complement strand
GCTCGGCTGCTCCTCCTGCGGCGGCGGAACGGGCGTCTTTTCGGCCCGCGCCTTTTCCTCGCGGATCGACGCGAAGGCCGCGAAAGCGGACTGCCCCTGCTGCTTCTGCGCCTCCATGAGCTGGTCGAGCTTGCGTTCGACGGCGGAGGGCTTCAGCCCCATGTGCGCCGCCTGCTGCTGGGCCACGTAGCTTTGCCGCATCGCGTCGATCGTGGTCTGGAGGCGCGCCGATTCCTCTCGCATGATCCGCGCGCTGTTTGCGGCCAGCGCCGCGACCCAGAACAGCCCCACCGGCATGAAAACGGCGATGAGGAGCATCACGGTGCGCAGCGGATCGGCGCGCGGCGCGTCGACGTTCCGCCCCGCGACGAAGAAGAACACCGTCACGCCGGCCAGCCAGAGCACGGTCAGGACGAGCGCGATCGTCTCGGACGTGGACAGTCCCGAGGACGAGACGCGACGGTTGTAGATCCCCAGGTCGAGCGGCTTGGGATCCTTCTCCTCCGTCGCCGGCTCTTCAGGGTGGGCCTGATCGGTCATCGGGCGCAGTCCGCCTCAGCTGTAATGGATGCTCACAATCTCGTAGCTCTTCTCGCCGCCCGGCGTGCGGACCTCGACCGAATCGCCTTCCTCCTTGCCGATGAGGGCGCGGGCGAGCGGCGATTTCACGTTGAGAAGCCCGCGCTCGATATCGGCCTCGGGCTCGCCCACGATCCGGAACGTCTTTTCGTCGTCGGTGTCTTCGTCGACGACGGTGACCTGCGCACCGAACTTCACCGGCCCCGAGAGCTTCGACGTGTCGATGACGTCGGCAAGCGCGAGGATACCCTCGAGTTCCTTCACCCGCCCCTCGATGAAGCTCTGACGCTCGCGCGCGGCGTGGTACTCGGCGTTCTCCGAGAGATCGCCGTGCTCGCGCGCCTCGGCGATGGCGCGGATCACGGCCGGCCGCTCGACGGACTTGAGGGTCTTCAATTCGCTACTCAGCGCGGCGTGACCCGCGCGGGTCAGGAGGATCTTTTCCATGTCCTGAATTTTCCGATCGGTACTGAACCGGCGGAAGCCAAACAGAATACCCCTCTGATGGCAAGCGAGGAAACAGTGCTTGTGCAAGAACCCGCACCGTCCGCCGAAAGGCCCCTCCGCGGCCGCAGTGTCGCCCGATTTCATGCGCATAAACGACAGGATGTTTGCCGAAGGCGAGGCATCGG
>CAYTBD010000418.1:2203-2594 GCA_964435755.1 uncultured Rhodobacterales bacterium | reverse complement strand
AGGTGGTGATCGTCAAGACCAGCGCCGATCCGCTCTTCGACGACAACGACCACGAAAGCGTCGCCGCCTTCCGCGCCATCGCGCGCGCTGTCGCGGACGATTGAGCCGGGCCGCATCCCGTCCCTTCGTTCCGCCACTCTCATCGCGGTCGCGGCCAGACCGAAGCTCGCCACAGGCTTCCAGTTCGTGGAGGTCCCGGCCACCGCGGACATGCCGCCCGTCGAGGCCGCGGTCCAACCGCTCGGTGGTCGAGTTCATCGCCGGTCATCCCGATCTCCCGAGACCGTGAAAGGCTGTCGACGCCATTCGTGCGAGATCAATGACAGACCCGCGCCCGCGAGAACGCGTTCGATCGTTGTCACGCGAGGTGGCGATGGGGCCGCGATCGGCG
>CAYTBD010000418.1:0-2193 GCA_964435755.1 uncultured Rhodobacterales bacterium | reverse complement strand
ACGTTCGCGCATCGTGAACGGACCGTAGCATGCCGTTCGCGCAATTTCCCAACCGCGTTGGATCGCGGTCACGCGAGGTGGCGACGGGGCCGTGATCGGCGTTTCCACTGACGATATCGTGCGTTCGCTTTTCGGGCGCGGATGCCCGACGGATGTTCGTGCGGGGGTCGGTCAGGCATGACGCCCTCGGCGGTTGGACCGTCACGGGTTCTCCGGTCTAAGGCCGCGCAGGAATATGTCGATGGCTTCGGATCGCAGCCCTGGCCCGACGCGCGGCGATGCGCCGAAGAGCGCGCCATGCAGAACCATGCCGTCGACGAGGCTTGCCAGTGCGCGCCCGGTCGACCCCGTATCGAGATCGGACCGCACCTCGCCCTCGGCCGCGAGATGGGCGAGCGCGGCCGCATAAAGGTCGCCCAACTCGTCGAAATGCCCCGACATCGTCTGGCCGAAGGTCTCTGTCGCGAAGCTGGGTCCGTAGACTTCGAAGAACACGCGGATAAGCCCCGCCTCGTCGTCGGTCACCTCCATCGTGGTGCGCAAGCCGTCCAGGAAGGCCTCGAGCGACGACGGCCGCGCTTGCGTGCGCAGCCGGTCCGCCATGTGCCTGAAATAGCGGTCGATCATCGCCTCGGCGACGGCTTCCTTGTTCCTGAAATAGAGATAGAGCGTGCCCTTCCCCAGCCCCGCGGCGGCCGCCAGGTCGGCGATCGTCGCAGCGTGATAGCCTTTCTGCGCGAAGGTCTTTGCCGCCGCGTCGAGTATCGCGTTCCGCATCGCCTCCCGATCGACGATCTTCGGCATCCCGATCCCTTCCGTTCGAACATGCGAAAGGGATGGATCATCCTTGACTGGACGTCCAGTCATTATGCAGATTATGACTGACCAGTCAGCCATAATAATCCGTTGAACAGGAATCACGTCGATGTCGACCACAGCCGAGCCGCAGTTCCGCCGCGACGACAGTGCCGAAGGACCGGTAACCTGGCACTATTCCGGACGTGCCGACGGGCTCGTGGGCACCGGCGCAACAGGCGCGGAACGGGTTCTGGGCTACGGCAGCGCGGCGCTTCTCACGCTGGTGGTTGTTGGCGCCGACAGTCTGCGGGCGGACCCGGTCGCGCAGGCGGGATGGCAGATCGCGCTGCTGGCCCTGTTCGCCTTCGACATCGCGGGCGGGGCCGTGGCCAACATGCTGAACTCCTGCAAGCGTCTCTACCACTCTCCAGCACGGCCCGAGGACGGGCCCGTCCTGCGCGCCTTGAAGAACGCGAGAGTCTTCACCGCCCTTCATGTCCATCCCCTTGCCATCGCCTGGGCGTTCGGCGGATCGCTGTCGGCGGGGGTGATCTGGTACCTTCTGCTGCAAGTTTCGGTCCGGGGCGTGCTGGCCGCCCCGCTCTACCTGCGGCGAGCCCTCGCAACGGCGGTTACGATGCTGGCCACCGCGGGCGCGCAACTGGTCCTGCCACTGGGCCCTGGCCTCGATTGGGTGATCCCGGCGCTGTTCCTGAAGATGGTCCTCGCACACGCCGTGCGCGAAGAGCCCTATGCCGCACCATCGCAGCTGGCCGCGGCCGGACGATGAAGCCCCATCTTGGGAAGCCCAACAGAAGCCGACCGCGTCACGCCCAGGGTTCCGATTTCCGGAGCCAGCGGCGATCCCGGCCGCCGCCCGTCTCGGATTGGAAGGCGCGGGCATCCCCGAACCGGGCGGCCGCGCATCTGTTGATGCATGGCGTTCTGCGAAGCTCTGGGCGCCGTATTCGATCGGCATCCTCGCCGCCTGACGGGCGCGGGGCGGATCAGCCGAGCAGAAGCTTCGCCGCGATCGCCCACATGACGACGCCCACGCCCACGTCGAGCACCCGCCACGCCGCCGGGCGCGCGAAGACCGGCGCGAGAAGCCGCGCGCCATAGCCGAGCGAGAAGAAGAACACGAAGCTCGCCGTCACCGCGCCGCCCCCGAAGGCAAGGCCCTGCCCGCGATACTGCGCCGAGACCGAGCCGAGCAGCACGACCGTGTCGAGATACACATGCGGATTGAGCCATGTCAGCGCGAGGCAGGTGAGCACCGCCCCCCTCAGCGATCCGCCGCCCGCGCCGGCGGCGCGCAGGGCGCCGGGCATCAGGGCCGCCCGGAAGCTGAGCGCGCCGTAGACGACGAGAAACGCCGCGCCGCCCCATGTCATC
>CAYTBD010000417.1:0-2597 GCA_964435755.1 uncultured Rhodobacterales bacterium | reverse complement strand
CGACCATATGCCGTCCTTCATCGAAAAGAGCTTCGAGGAGCGCATGGCGGGCTAGGCCCGCGCACGCTCCCCTTTCGCCAGAGCCGAATGGATGCCCGCCAGTGCGCCGAAGTCGCTGAAGGCGTGGTCGTGTGGGATCTCCGCGAGGGGCCGCGTCCGGATGCCTTCGGTGTAGAGCGCGAAGGGAACAGCCGCCCGCGCGGCGGTCTCGGCGTCCACCTCGCTGTCCCCGACATAAAGACCGGACGCCGCCCCCAGTCGCGACAGGACGGCCCGCAAGGGGGACGGGTCCGGCTTCCGCTCCGGCAGACTGTCGCCCGTGACGATCGCGCCGAAGACGCCCCCGAGGGACGCGGCCTCGAGCACCACCTGCGTCGGACCCGAGGGCTTGTTCGTGCAAAGGCCGAGCGGAACGCCGGCGGCCCGGAACCCGTCGAGCATCGCGGCCACCCCGGGAAAGAGACGCGTGCCCCGCGACGCCTCGACATACAGCTGGGAGAACCGGGGCTTCACGTCGTCGAAGCATGCGGGGTCAAGCCCGCCCGCCAGGATCAGCCGCTCCAGAAAGACGTCTTCCCCGTGCCCCACGAACCCGCCGATCCGCTCCACCGGAAGCGCCGGTCTGCCGTGTTCGGCGAGAAAGCCGTTCGCCGCCGCCGCGATCCCCGGCAGGCTGTCCACCAGCGTCCCGTCGAGGTCGAAGACCACGGGAAGCGTCATGAAAGCCGGCTCACCACCACCGTCACTTCGGGCTTCTTGCCGATCTCGTTCTGCGCGGTCTGACGGACGATCCGGCGGACCTCGTGCTCGAGCTTGTCCTCGTCGCGCAACGTCCTGGGATCCGCCCGGCCGAGGAACTGCGACAGGTCCTCCTCCAGCACCTCGGCAAGCGCCGCCTTCGACCGGCCGGTCTCGGGCAGGCCCATGAGGTCGCACCACGGATCGCCCAGCGGGTCCTCCTCCTCGTCGAGGATGATCGTCACGACGACATGACCGTTGAGCGCCATCCGGATGCGGTCGCGGACCACGCCGTCGAGCGCGCCGATCAGGACGTTCCCGTCGAGATAGGTGCGTCCGGCTTCCTCGTAGGCGGCGATCGTCGGCTCGTCGCCCGTGATGTCGAGCATCGTACCGTTGACCGCCAGCGCGCCCGGAATGCCCTTGGCCGCCGCGATCCGGACATGCTCGCGCAGGTGCCGGTGCTCACCGTGCATCGGGATCAGGATCTTCGGCTTCATGATCTCGTGCATCAGTTCGAGGTCCGGCCGGTTCGCGTGGCCGGAGACGTGATAGCGCCCGCCCTCGTCGTCCACCACGTCCACGCCCTTTTCGCTGAGCGCGTTCATGATGTGGATCACGCCCTTCTCGTTGCCGGGGATCGTCTTCGACGAGAACAGGAACAGGTCGCCGTCCTTCAGTTCCAGCCCGAGGTACTTCCCGCGGCTCAATTGCGCCGAGGCCGCGCGCCGTTCGCCCTGACTTCCGGTCACGATCAGCATGAGGTTCTCGCGCGGGATGTTCGCGGCCTCCTCGGGCGTCACCGTCGCCGGAAACTCGGTCAGCACGCCGGTCTCGACCGATGCCTCGATCATCCGTCGCATCGCGCGGCCAAGAAGGCAGACCGACCGCCCCGCGCGCTTGCCCGCTTCGGCGAGCGTCCGCACGCGCGCGACGTTCGAGGCGAAGGTGGTGGCCACCATCATCCCGGTGGTCCGCTCGACCAGCGCCTCGATCTCCGCTCCGAGCGTCGCCTCGGACCGTCCCGGCGTCGTCACGAAGGCGTTCGTGGAGTCGCAGACGAGCGCCTGAACGCCCGCGCCCGCGATCTCGCGGTAGAGCGCGTCGTCGAACGGCTCCCCCACGAGGGGCGTGCGGTCGACCTTGAAGTCGGCGGTGTGCACCACCCGGCCCGCGGGCGTGTCGAGGATCAGCATCGAGCTTTCAGGGATCGAGTGCGAGATTGGCGCGAAGCCCACGCTGAACGGCCCCGCGCCGGTCTGGTGCGGCCACGGCCCCACCGCGCGCACGGTCTCGGGGTCGAGCCCCTGCTCCTCCATCTTGCGCTTGGCGATGTTGGCGGTGAAGGGACGCGCATAGACCGGCGCCTTGAGACGCGGCCAGAGATGGCCTATCGCGCCCACGTGGTCCTCGTGAGCATGGGTGATGAAGATCGCCTCGATCCGGTCCTGGCAGGCCTCGAGCCAGTCCACGTCCGGCAGGATGAGGTCGACGCCCGGGCTCGTCTCCATGTCGGGAAACGTCAGGCCCACGTCGAGCACGATCAGGCGCTCCGCGCCCGGCTTGCCATATCCGTAGACATAGCAATTCATTCCGATCTCCCCCGCGCCTCCGAGAGGAAGGTAGATCAGCCGGTCTTTGCTCATGCTGCCCCGTTTGCCTTGTTGTGTCGGTGGATCACGGTCAGGCCGTGCATCGTGATGTCGTCTTCGACGTCGTCAAATAGCACATCGCCCTGCGAGAACAACGGCGCAAGCCCGCCTGTTCCGATGACCCGCATGGGCGTGTCGTGCTCGCCCTTGATCCGCTCGGTGATCTCGCGGATCAGGCCCACGTAGCCCCAGAACACGCCCGACTGC